>DRNA01000277.1 GCA_011322365.1 Aeromonadales bacterium
TCAGTAAGCCCGTTCCCATCGTTGATCTGGATATTATGCTTAATGGTGAGGCTGAATATGGTATTGATACGCAGCTGCCGGATATGCTCTATGCCAGTATTGAACGTTGCCCGGTGATTGGCGGTTCACTGGTGAGCGTTGATGATACCGAAGCCAGGAAAATTAAGGGCGTCATTGATATTATCACGCTACCCAATAAAGGCTTACCCCCCGTTTTCCATGCATTACCGGGAATAGCGGTGATAGCCAATAATAGCTGGACTGCAATGCAGGCCAGAAAAAAATTAAACATTAAATGGGATCTGGGAGCCAATGCCAGCCATACATCAAAAGACTATCTGGCGGCATTATCTAAAAGCGTTGCTACAAAAGGCACTGTAGTACGCTCTCGTGGAGATGTTGATAAGGCCTTTGCAGATTATTCTGAACAGCATGAGGCCACCTATACGGTTCCCTACCTTGCCCATGCCACCATGGAGCCACCAGCAGCTTCTGCTATTTATCATGGGGACGGTCACTATGAAATCTGGGCCTGTACTCAGGATCCGCAGGGTGTTCAATCCACTATTGCCGGTGAATTGAAAACCGAGGCGGCTAAAGTAAAGGTACATGTTACTTTACTGGGTGGCGCTTTTGGGCGGAAGTCCAAACCGGATTTTGCGGTGGAAGCGGCATTTCTGGCTAAAACGTTAAATAAGCCGGTGAAGGTGACCTGGAGTCGAGAGGATGATATTCATTTTGATTATTTTCATGCCATCTCTGCACAATATTATAAAGCGGCCTGGGATAAAAAAGGTAAAGTAAAAGGTTGGGTACAGCGTGCAGCCTATCCCTCAATCGGGGCCACTTTCAATCCATTAGCGACTTCTCCCCAGGATTTTGAATTATCCCTGGGCTTTGCCGATATGCCCTTTGACTTTGAAAATATCAGTTGTGAAAAACAGCCGGCACTGGCGCATTTACGCATTGGCTGGTTACGCTCTGTGGATAATATTCATCAGGCTTTTGCAATCCAGAGTTTTATTAATGAATTAGCCCTGAAAACTGGTAAAGATGCTAAAGAATTTCTGCTTGAATCCATAGGTGCTGATCGCTATGTTGATCCTACTAAAGAAGGTTTTAAATACGGTAATTATGGTGAACCTCTGGATAAATATCCGATTGATACGGCCCGATTAAAAAATGTTATACAGGTAGTGGGTGAAAAATCTGGCTATGGTGAAAAAATAGAAAATGGTGAAGGATGGGGGATAGCCGGACACCGAAGTTTCCTGACTTATGTGGCCGTTGCTACAAAAGTGAAGCTGGAAAATAATAAAGTGGTACTAAAAGAGATTCATTGTGCAGTGGATTGCGGTCTGGCAGTTAATCCGGATCGGGTTAGATCTCAAATGGAAGGTGCGATGATATTTGGGGCCAGTATTGCTCTCATGAGCGAAATCACCACTAAAGATGGCAGGGTTAAGCAATCTAATTACAATGATTACCAACTGTTACGCATGTATCAGAGCCCGAAAATTGTCATACATCTGGTAGCCACTGACCACCTGCCTACCGGTGTGGGAGAGCCGGGCGTGCCACCAGTTGCGCCGAGTATAACTAATGCCATAGTTGCCGCCGGGGGTAAAAGAATTCGGGATTTACCGGTGAATAAACATTATAAAGTTTGAGGTATTGATAGCTTTTTATGAGTCCGAGTAAAAACAGGCTGGTCGATGACCAGCAGGCAACCTTGCTGGTAGTGTTGCAGTTTATGCTGTTACTTTTTTGTCTGCTTCCCTGGCCACAGCATTATCATTTAAATTATGGTGTGATTTTTCTGCTGTTGGGTGTGGTGCTGGGACTGAGTGCATTAGCCTATAACCGACCGGGGAATTTTAATATTCGCCCCGTTTATAAAACGGGTGCAGTGGCTATAATAAAAGGCCCGTATCAACTTTTCCGGCATCCGATGTATGTAGCAGTATTACTTACCACCATCGGGGTTTTAATCATGCAACAGGCCAGTTATAAATGGCTGGCTTTGCTTTTTTTATTTCTGGTGTTGAATAAAAAAGCGGCTCTGGAAGAAAAAGTGATGCGTGATAATCATGTGGATTATTTAATTTATCATCAACAAAGTTTTCGTTGGTTGCCGTTATCCAAAAAAAATGAAAACAGAACAAACAGGAGATCGGATAATGATTAATGGTATTGGTGGTGCATTTATTTTTTCTGAAAATCCAGAAGCTCTGGCTAATTGGTATAGCAAAACTCTCGGCATTAACTTTGAGAGCGTTGAAAATGGAAATACGCATTACACTGTATTCTGGTCAAGGGATGATAAGCATACGGAACGACGATTTGATACCACTTTTGCTATTATGAAATCCAAAGTTAATTTTCCCGAACATCAAAATAACCTCAAAGAAAAGGACATGTATGGTGATCGGAAGTTTATGCTTAATTTGCGTGTTGATGATATGCAACAATTATTGATTCAACTCAGATCTCTCAAAATAAATGTACTGGATGAAGTTGATGAAGGCTATGGATGTACCCGTGATACCTGGAAATGCAGGTTTCAGCAAGTCAAGAAGCATCCATATTCGAGGCTTGAAAGTGCAGTATTAGTATTTCTAAATCCAGCTTTCATAACAAAGAAGATGGATGCTTATTGGCTTGCCCTTCGGGAGTTTCGGTGGAAACCCAGTCCTTCGTTATCACTCTTGTAAATGATCAGTCATTCCCTTCGAGCGATGCCTTGGCCTGGATTCCCACTGAAGCTCTGAATTCTGTATTTCCAGGTATCACGGGTACACTTAGCTGGATACATGATCCTGATGGTAACCGTATTGAACTCTATCAACCTGTTAGAGACGATTATTAGAGGGAGCAACTTGCTGCGACTTCCAGTATTTTTTCAACGGTCAGTCCGGCATCCCTGAGAAGATCCTCTGGTGCTCCGTGTGTAATAAATCTATCAGGCAGGCCGATATTTCTGACACTTATTTTTTTACCCTGATTAAGCAGATATTCATTCACCGCACTACCAGCACCGCCCAGTACGGCATTTTCTTCCACAGTAATTATCAGTTGATGCTTATCAGAAACCGTATCCAGAACTTCGGTATCAAGTGGTTTTATAAAGCGCATATCAATCAGTGTGGCATTTAATTGTTCAGCGGCTTTTTTTGCTATTGTCAATGTACTACCAAAAGACAGTAAAGCAATATGTTTTCCTTCACGAATGGTTCTTGAACATCCAGTCGGGATGAGTGACATTTTTTTCTGTGTTTCAAGGCCGGGTCCTGCTCCACGAGGGTAACGTACCAGCGCAGGCCCTTTATGCATAAAGCCGCTGTACAACATTTGCCGGCATTCATTTTCATCACTGGGGGCCATAATCACCAGGTTGGGAATGCAGCGTAAATAACTTAAATCAAAGGCACCATGATGGGTTGCGCCATCGCCGCCCACCAGCCCGGCACGGTCAATGGCAAACAGTACATCCAGATTTTGCAGAGCTACATCATGGATGAGTTGATCATAAGCACGTTGTAAAAATGAAGAATAAATAGCTACCACTGGTTTAAGACCATCACAGGCCATGCCCGCGGCCAGGGTTACCGCATGTTGTTCTGCAATGGCAACATCAAAATATTGTTCGGGAAAGTCTTTTGAAAACTGTACCATGCCGGAGCCTTCGCGCATGGCGGGGGTGATGGCCATCAACTCCGGGTGCTCGGGTGCCATATCACAGAGCCACTGTCCAAAGACATTGGAATAGGTTGTTGCTTTTTTGG
The DNA here is from genome assembly GCA_011322365.1 of Aeromonadales bacterium. Lineage (GTDB taxonomy): Bacteria > Pseudomonadota > Gammaproteobacteria > Enterobacterales > DRNA01. Next base: position 3,786 of record DRNA01000277.1, read on the forward strand.
TAACCGGCAAACTGGTTTCTTTGGGATCAAAAATGGGTACGCCATGATAGCCAATGGGATCATTTTCTGCGGGCTGATAGCCTTTACCTTTCCGTGTACCAATATGTAAAAACTGTGGTCCTTTCAGGTTTTTCATATTTTCAAGTGTTGTCAGCAAAGTGGGTAGGTCATGGCCATCAACCGGGCCAATATAATTGAAGCCCAACTCTTCAAATAATGTGCCGGGTACCCACATACCCTTCATATGCTCTTCTGCTCGTCGGGCAAACTCTTTTAAATTGCCGGGTAGAGTATCGAGAACTTTTTTGCCACCTTCTCTAATATTTGAATAGACAGAGCCGGAAAATATCTTGGCAAAATAGTTATTGAGACCTCCGACATTTTCACTGATAGACATATCATTATCATTGAGAATGACTAATAGATCGGGTTTTACCGAAGAGGCATGGTTCAGGGCTTCGAAAGCCATTCCAGCGGTGATTGCGCCATCGCCAATGATGGCTACATGGTGTCTGTCCAGTCCTTTTTCTTTGGCGGCTATGGCCATACCGAGTGCAGCGCTGATGGAAGTGCTTGAATGTCCGACTCCAAAAGCATCATATTCACTTTCAGAGCGAGCAGGAAATGGATGCAGTCCATAGCTTTGACGAATAGTGACCAGTTGATCACGGCGGCCGGTTAACACTTTATGTGGATAGGCCTGGTGTCCAACATCCCAGATGAGCTTATCTTCTGGTGTGTTAAATAGGTAATGTAACGCAACCGTCAATTCAACAGTCCCTAATCCGGCTGCAAAATGTCCACCGCATCGACTGATGCTCTGGATCAGAAACTCACGTAGTTCATTGGCAACGTCAACCAGCTGAGATTTGTCGAGACGACGTAAATCTTCAGGCAGAGTGATCTGCTTTAGTAACGGGAACTGGGACAAATTAACCATAATTAAACTATCTTAGTCATAGGAAAAGTGTTTACTCGATATAAGTTCAGAGCCAGGCCCTAAAGCAGTTAATGATCGCGATCGATAACCATGCGTGCGAAAGCATTGAGAATTTGTGTATTGTACGGCAAAGGGCTTAAGGCGTGTAGTGATTCTGTGACTAATCTTTCTGCTTCCCGTTTTGCACCTTCCATTCCTAATAAGGCGGGATAGGTAGCTTTTGCACCATTCAAATCAGACCCCTGTGGTTTTCCCAGAGTTTCCGTACTACCTTCAATATCCAGAATATCATCATGTACCTGAAATGCTAAGCCAATATTAGACGCATAAATATCAAGCGCGGCAAGTGTGGATGATTCGGTAACACCGGCACATAACGCACCAAATAAAATGGAAGCTTTTATTAACGCGCCTGTTTTCATGGCATGTAATTGGGAGAGTTTTTCGAGAGAAAGTCGTTTTCCGGTGGCATCAAGATCCAGTGCCTGTCCACCACCCATGCCGGCAGTACCGCTGGCAGCCGCCAGGCTTTTAATCATTGGTAAGCGTTGGGATTCTGCTTTTGGCGAGAGTGGGGCGGTGGATAATATTTCAAAAGCCAGAGTCTGTAATGCATCGCCAGCTAAAATGGCGGTAGCCTCATCAAAAGCAATATGACAGGTGGGCTTGCCCCGTCTCAGATCATCGTCATCCATTGCAGGTAAATCGTCATGGATTAATGAATAGACATGAATTAGCTCCGTTGCAGTGGCCGGTGCGGCTAAATCTTCAGTTTTGGCTCCCAGCGTTATGCCACTGGCATATACCAGTAGTGGTCTAAGTCTTTTGCCACCCGCTAATGCGCTATAACGCATAGCCTGGTGTAATCGCTCGGGAATATAGCAAGAATCGGGCAGGGAGTTTTTTAGATTCTGCTCAATGAGGGGTAACCATCGGCTACAGAAATCCTTTATGACGCTATCGTTCAATTTACTCATCCAGCTGGAAATTAGTGAGTTCTGCATCAACATCAAGTGAGGACAACTTTTGGACCTTTAATTCGGCTTTTTTCAGGGTTTTTAAACAGGACCTGGTCAGATTTACCCCCTTTTCAAAAGATTTAAGTGAATCTTCCAGAGATAAATTACCGGTTTCCATGCTTTCTACAAGTTTTTCCAGTTCGGCTAATTGTGTTTCAAAATCAACTGCTTTCGAGGCGGATGTCATACTAAAAAGTACCTGTTTTAATGGTTATACAGTCATTTGTAACGGCTTGAGATACAAAATATGTTGGAACCAGGATTTTATCAGATTATTTTAATGAAAAGCAGAAAAATAGCCATGGGATCACTGGATAAATCACTAATAACCGTTACACTTTAAGCAAAATGCATAAAAATTTCTTTTTCTGGAGTTCATCTTGGATATAGCAACCCTAATTGGAGTCATCGGTGCTTATGCCATTATTGCGGTGGCAATGGTGTTGGCTGGCGGGCTTGGACAGTTCGTTGATATTCCTTCTGTATTGATTGTGGTGGTGGGTAGCCACTTCATAGTTATTATGAAACACAGTTTGCCACAATTTTTCGGTGGTTTTAAAGTGGGTTTAAAATCTATTATGTTCAAGTCTGAAGACTTACAGCAACTGATCGAAAAAATTGTTGAGCTGGCCGATGCTGCCAGAAAGGGTGGTCTGTTATCTCTCGAAGGTGCTGAGATCCCTAATGAGTTTATGAAAAAAGGCGTGAGTTTACTGGTGGATGGACATAATGCTGAAGTAGTTGAAGACATCATGCGCAAAGATATTTCCCTTTCGGTTCAGCGTCATGAAACCGGGGCTTCGGTTTTTAAATCACTGGCCGATATTGCTCCGGCAATGGGTATGATTGGTACATTGGTGGGTCTGGTCGGTATGCTGGCTAATATGGACGATCCTAAAGCCATCGGCCCAGCCATGGCCGTGGCATTACTTACTACTCTCTATGGCGCTGTAATTGCAAATATGATGGCAATACCTGTTATGGAAAAGCTCGAACTTCGAAATGAAGAAGAAAAGCTCTCGAATAATCTTATTGTGGATGGGTTGTTATCCATTCAGGCTGGGCAAAATCCTCGTGTTATTGAACAAATGTTGCAGGGTTATGTCGCAGAAAGCAAACGCGCGAAAGCGGAAGATTAATTAAAATGGCTGCTCCTGAAGAAGAATGTAAATGCCCACCACCCGGGTTGCCTGCCTGGATGGGTACCTTTGCCGATCTGATGTCATTATTGATGTCATTTTTTGTGTTACTTTTATCCTTTTCTGAAATGGATGTGCTGAAATACAAACAGCTTGCCGGTTCGATGAAAAATGCTTTCGGTGTACAAAATCAGGTTGAAGTTAAAGATATACCTAAGGGAACCAGTGTTATTGCACAGGAATTTGCGCCTGGAAAACCAGAGCCTACCCTGATACAGAGTGTGCAACAGGTGACTGATCAAAGGCAGCAAGATTCTCTGGACTTTGATACCGAACCTGAAGAATCGGACAATGAGGCTAAATCACCATCAGATTCTGATACTGAAGGGGGTGGAAAAAAAGATCTGGAATCCATGGAACTCGAAAACGCTCCATCCAGAGAAACCGAGAAGGTGGCTAAAGAAATTGCCCAATCGTTAAAAGATTCTTTAAATTCGGGACAGATTGAGCTGGAAGCTCATGGTAAAATTGTGGTGATACGTATCCGGGAACGGGGTTCATTTTCTTCGGGTTCAGCACGTTTGCGACCACAGATCATCCCTGTTATTGATAAAATAAGGAAAATTATCAAACAGACAGAAGGTGAAATTCGTGTAGCGGGTCATACCGATGATCGGCCCATCAAAACACCCATATACCCTTCAAATTGGGAACTATCGGGAGCACGGGCAGCCAGCGTTCTCAGGGAGTTAATTGCAAACAAGGATATGGATGAATCACGTTTTAGTATTTATGGACTGGCTTATACCCGGCCATTGGTACCGAATACCAGTGCTTCGAATCGAGCTCGAAATCGGCGGGTGGAAATTATGATAGTACAGGGTGGTGAGATGACCAGAAAGGTCATAGGCGTCAAATAAACAGGCATAAATTTGTTACATCTCCTGGCCATGTACCTCTCTTCGCCATTTTGCTACTTTTCCTCGATGAAATGCCCAACAATTCTCATCATCACGAGGCTCTTTTGGTACACCTTCCCGGATCCACCTTTCAATGGTGGTGATGCTGACGTCAAACTCTTCTGCCAGAGCATCTTTTCCTTCAATAATCATCTGATTATTAATCAATTTAACCAGCAGAGACGGATCGTTTGAGCTGTTGTCAGCAGCGAAACGGTTTCTGCTAATCTTTCCTCCAGTTACTTCAGTAGTAAGTTTATGAGACATGACATTCTCCGTTTGCAGACAGGAATCTTTCACCATCAGCTTAAACCCAACCGTGACGGAATTCTGTGTAGCATGACACAGACTTTTTGTTAAATATTACCTTACGCTAATATTTAACAGTGAATGATTATGGGTATACATATAGAGAGACAAATATTGTAGAAGTTTCAGCTACGCTATGAAATCACTATGAAATCACTATGAAATCTTCATCAGGGCCTGCAACAGGCCCAGATGGGTGCGTGATCGGAGGGTTTTTCCATGGCCCTGATGGGATAGCTGATATCTGCCTGTTGAAGCGTTGATAACAGGGGTTTGGTCAATAAAATGCCATCAATGCGTAAGCCTCTTTTGGGTTCGCGATCAAATCCCTTACTTCTATAGTCAAACCAGCTGAATTTACTGTCATTATCCGGATATAAATATCGATAACTATCCACAAGCCCCCAGCTTTCCAGTTTATGAAACCATTCCCGTTCTTCGGGCAGGAAAGCACATTTACCGGTGCGAAGCCAACGTTTAACATTTTCAGCGCCTATACCGACATCTTTATCCGTCGCGGCAATATTAAAGTCACCCATCACAATAATATTCTTAAGTGGATCAAAATCGTCATTTAACCATTGGTTGAGATCAGCATAAAATTTTCTTTTATAGGGGAATTTGGGTTCATGATCACGGTGATCCCCCTGGGGAAAATAACCATTAATTACTGTGTATTCAATACCTTGATCGGTTTCATAGGTTCCGGTTATCAAGCGTTTCTGTGCATTTTCATCATCAAATGGAAAGCCTTTCTGAATTGACAGAGCGGGCTTTTTACTCAACAGTGCGACACCATAATGCCCCTTTTGACCATAGGTTTCAGCGTGATAGCCCATTTCTTCAATGGCTGCAAAGGGGAAATCGCTATCCTGAGCTTTAACTTCCTGAAGACCTATAACATCAGGATTTAACTGCTCAATAACAGCCTTGATCTGATGGAGACGGGCTCTGATACCATTGACGTTGAAGGAGACCACTTTCATTAATATATACCTGAAATGATGAAAAATTGCATTGTAACTGAATTCAACAAAATGTGCGCCCTGTCACAGTCTGATTTTCTTCACCCATTAAACTTGAAACTCGCCCGAAGTATGAGCAAATAAAAACGAGGAGTCGGTATGTTTAGTGGTAATAAAGGAACCTCTAGTGAAGCGTTGTTAAACGCAAAAGTTAACTCAATTCCAGGATATCATACAAAAGTTCGTGTTTTATTTCATGAAAATCAACATATTAGACGTGATATGTTACAATGTGCGCAGGTGAAATTTGTTTCCAGACATAAGACACATCCAGCAATGGAAGCCATTTTAACTTTAACTATCAAAAATAATGAAGCGACTCTTTCTCGGCAACTGGAACGCTTCGTTCGTTCCAGCCATGATATATCAAAAGCTGCTCGGGAACAGCAGGGTTTATCGGCAACGGTAAAATCTATTCATTTAAGAGATCCAAATAATGATCTGGCTAATACTTCTGAATCAGTGGTTAATGCCATGATATCGGCTCTATTGCGCGCTGCTTATGAATATGGTGAGAAAAGGCAGATAGATGAATGGAAACTCAATGTTGCCCCTTTCTTTAAAAAACAATTATCTCGTTTTGGTATCAAACAGCAAAACTATGGTTCCGAAGTTAAAGGACGGGATACTATCGGTGTGAACCCCTACCAGTTTATTCATGCTGGCAAGCAGGTGATTGAACTATGGAATCGGCGATTGTTTGATTATACATTAGCCTGATACAGCGAATTCAAGTGCTAATCCTCTAGCCTTATAATGTCTATTCAAATGCTGGGCTTATATTTGTCTCTTCCCTGAAATAGAACAGAAACTCCGAATAGGGGTGTATCTTTTGTCATAAGCAGATTACTATAAGGAGATATAATCACGGCTTAATTATAACCTCTATGGAACCTTTATCTCTTTCACCTACTGTGGTAACTCTAAGCGGCGTACTGATATTTATTTTCGGATTTATTATCAGTTACCTGTTCGTTTCGCGAGTCTTAAAAAAACAGCTCAACGAAACTCAGAAGCACAACATATCACTCGAACAAAATGAGTTGGTGCTTCTGGAACGCCTGAAATTGGCTGAAGAGAATATAGTCAATGTAAGTGAGCAGGCTGAAAAGTATGAGAATCGGTTACAACAGGCTTTGCAGATTCAAAATCAACTGGGTGCAGATATCGCTGATCTCAAAGCCAGATTAAGTGCGGAAAAACAGTCTTCCTCAGAAAAACTACAATTATTACAACAGGCAAAAGAGCAGATGAATAAGGAATTCAGAGATCTGGCTGCTCAAGTGATGGAAAAAAATTCAGACAGGTTTGGTAAACAACAACAGGAAAATTTAAGCAATATTCTGGACCCATTTAAAGAACAATTAGGTGAATTCAGAAAAAGAGTGGATCACGTTTACGATATTGAATCGCGAGATCGCGTATCCTTACTGAAAGAAATTGAAGGGTTAAAAATGCTCAATCAGCAAATAACTGAAGAGGCATCGAATCTTACTCAGGCATTAAAAGGGGATAGGAAAGCTCAGGGTAACTGGGGAGAAGTTATTTTAGAACGGGTGCTGGAGGCCAGCGGTTTACAAAAAGGACGGGAATATGAAACGCAGATGCACTTACAATCTCATGATGGTAATCGTTATTTACCTGATGTAGTGATTCATCTACCTGAAAATAAAGATATTATCGTCGATGCTAAAGTGTCGTTATCTGCCTATGAACGTTATTATGCTGAAGAAGATGATTCCCTGAAAAAAAATCATTTAAAAGATCATATACAGGCAATTCGACAGCATGTGGAAAAACTTTCAGATAAAAAATATGATGATCTGAAAGGTATCAACACTCTGGATTTTGTTATTATTTTTATTCCCATTGAACCGGCTTATCTACTGGCGGCTCAGGAAGATCAAAATCTCTTTAGTGAATCCCTGGCAAGAAAAATAATTATTGTGAGTCCCACGACATTATTAGCAACGTTGCGTATAGTTGAAAACGTCTGGCGCTTTGAAAGGCAAAATAAAAATGCAGAAGAAATTGCGCGCCAGGCTGGTCGGTTATATGATAAATTTGTTGGTTTTGTTGGCGATATAGATGCCGTTGGCCTGAGGCTGGATCAGGCATATAAAAGTTATGAAGAAGCAAAAAATAAATTGGTTCAAGGCAAGGGGAATCTGGTGAGATCCACCGAGCGATTAAAGGAACTGGGTGCGAAAACACGTAAACAACTGGATGAAAATTTATTAGAAAACCCTACAAAGAATGAAACTTGAAATTCTGCAAAAAATTATATCTTCACTTGAATCCGGAGCTCTGGTTGTTACCGCCAGTCATCGTCAGAATCGATTCGTCAGAAATTTATGGGATCAACATCAACTTTCAGCAGAGAGTACTCAACACAGAGAAGATAAAATTGTACGTTCATGGAGTGATTGTAATAGCTTGAGTTTTGATGAATGGCTAAATCAATTATTTGAATACAGCAGTTTAGGTGGACTATTTTCTCAACAGAAGCATGTACCCGAAATTCTGGATAAGCAACAACAGCAATGGTTATTCAGGAAAATCATCAGAGATCAACAAGCCGAGTTTTCAGATTGGAGTAAGGTTCAACAGGAAACCTTACTCAATAATATACAGCAGGCGTGGATAGCCTATTCAGAATGGTTGCTTGATATTCAGGATAAAACCACCAGCTCCTGTTTTTTTGATACCGAAGAAACACGTTTATTTAGGAATGTCATAATTGCTTTCGAAGCAGCTTGCAAAAAAAACAACTGGATTTCACAAGCTAATCTGCTGAATTATTTAACCAGTAAACTCCCCTCATTAATGCCTTTTATTGGTAACAAAATCAGTTTTTACGGTTTCGTTGAATTCACCCCTCAACAACAACGCTTTATTAATAAATTAGAATTACAATACAAAAAAGATCCTGACTCGAGCATACAGATAATAGAATTTACTTTACAATCGTTCAACTCCAATTCTGACAAGCTAAAAACCAGTACCCCTGAAAGTAAGCGGGTAGAGGAAAAAATTTATCCCTGTGCTTCTGTTGAAACGGAATGGGTGGCTGCTGCAAAATGGTCACGGCAACTGCTGGAGAAAAACAACAATAATTCTATTAATATTGCCATTATTATTCCGGATCTTACTAATAAGCAACAAATGGTATTCAGAATATTTCAAAGGGAGTTTCAACCGGAGACTCAGCTTTCAGCTTTAAGACATATTCCCAAGGGCTTTAACTTTTCAGCGGGCGAAAATTTCCATGATATCCCTTTAATTCAAATCATGAAACATTGGCTGGGTATTTTTAGTAGTGGAAATATTGAGCATTGGGGTGCGGTTCTTAGCGATTCTTTTTGTGTGGGTTATAGCAATGAAAAATGGGCCAGAGCACAATTAAAACATTTGGTTTTATCTCAAAAAAATGAATATCTTTCGATCGAAAAATTTCTTGAACTGGTGCTTTCATGTAACATTATTCCTTTAAATCAATGGCTGGAAATCACACATCAACTGGCGAAAGTTGCTCGTACAAAACCAAAGACTTTACTTCCTTCCAAGTGGGCAAACTGGTTTATGGATTTTCTTAAGAGCATTCCATGGCCTCTTGAAAAAACTCAGGACTCCATTACCTTTCAAATCTTCAAACAATGGCAGCAGCTTATCCGTTCATTGAGTAAAATGGATGCAATTTGTGGTAACATTACTCTGACTTCGTTTAGCTCATTATTAGATGAGCAGCTTTCTCAACAGCGCTTTCAGCCGGAAACACCAAAATCCTCTGTTCATGTGTTAGGTTCGCTGGAAGCCATAGGTATTTCATTCGATTTTATACGTATTACCGGATGTCAGGCAGATTCTTTTCCCGGTGTTGCTAAACCCAATCCCTTTTTACCCCTGACATTACAACGAAAACTGGATATGCCCAATGCAACTTCTCAAAGGGAACTACGTTTTGTGAAGATGCTTTTAAATGGTTACAGGAACCTGTGTGGTTCATTAACTTATAGCTATGCAGTGGCTGATGGAGAGACGCTGCTATTGCCCAGTCCCTTGCTGATGCAGGCTGACACCTGCTCATTTGTTGAAGATTCATTACCTGAAGCCTGGATGGAAGTACAGCAGCAAGTGGCCTCAAATTTAATACAATGGCAGGATGATTGTGGCTTACCCTTAAAAAATCAACAGGTACGATCAGGGATCAGTATTTTAAAAGATCAGGCAGCCTGCCCATTTCGTGCCTACGTTCGACATCGGCTTCATGTGACTAGCCAGGATAAAGAGGATATTGGTGTTTCATCGATACAACGAGGAAACTGGGTACATAATTCCCTGGAAATGGTCTGGAGACGATTAGGCAATCATAAAACCTTACGGGAAAAAACTACTGAACAGTTAATAAAACTTGTACAACAATGTGTAGATGAAATTATATTGAACCGGTCAGGAAAGCTGCACCAGCAACCTTCCCCAATAATACAATACGAGATAATCAGAACTAACTGGTTAGTACTGTCATGGCTGGAAATTGATAAATCCCGATCGGAATTTATTGCTGTTGAACTTGAAAAAGAAACCGAAGCTGAAATTGGAGGGCTTACTTTTAAAGTACGAGCAGATCGCGTTGATACATTGGTCGATGAGAATAAAATTATTATTGATTACAAAACGGGAAAATGTAAACCAGCTAGTTGGAACGATGATCGGATCGATGAACCACAGTTACCGTTATATGCGTTAATAGAAGAAAGGATATCGGCTATAGCTTTTGCACAGTTAAACAGGGAAGCCTGTAAATTAACAGGTTATGGTGATGAAGCCATTACCGATAAAGGTATCGAAAACCTTGAGAACTGGGCAGAACAATTAGAGCTATGGAAAAAAAATCTTGAGTTGCTGGCAATGGAATTTATTTCAGGTCTGGCTTCAGTGACACCTAAAAAAGGAGCCTGTGATTATTGTGATTTATTACATGTATGTCGCTTTAATGCCCGCATTGAAAAAGAGAGGGACGATGGCAGTGAAAACACTGATGAAAACATAATTCAGATAGCTTCGGATCACACCAGTTGCGAGGGTGCTTTAAGATGAATAAGCAGCCACCGGATCAAGCTGCACGTGATCAGGCTCTGGATACCCGTAAAAGTTTTATTATTCAGGCTCCGGCAGGTTCAGGTAAAACAGGATTACTGACACAACGTTTTTTAGCATTATTAGCTCAGGTTGAACAACCCGAAGAAATTCTGGCCATTACCTTTACTCGTAAAGCTACGGCTGAAATGAAACAACGTTTACTTGAAGCTCTGGAAATGGCCTCGGAAGACAAACCCGCAGAAGACTATCTGGCCACCACCTGGCACCTGGCTAACAAAGTTCTTCAAAAAGATAAACAACAGAACTGGCAATTACTTCAGCAACCGTCCCGATTAAAAATTCAGACAATTGATGGGCTCTGCGCTTCACTGGTGAGACAGCTACCACTTCTTTCAGGTTTAGGCGGGAATTTACCTACCACTGATAATGCCAGTGAGCTCTATCAACTGGCTGCGAAAACAACAGCTTTACTCATTGAAGATGAAGAATATGGGCCGTCTCTAAAGCCGTTGTTGCATCATTTTGATGGTAAGTTATCACGTATTCAGGATTTGCTCGCTGACATGCTGCAAAAACGTTTGAACTGGCATCCATTAATTGCCTATCAGTATGAGCGAACTGTACTGGAAAATACCTGGTCTGCCTGGATACAGCAACGTATTGAGCATCTTGCTGCAAGGATGCTCGCAATTAAGCATAAAATACAACCCTTCTGGGTATTTTCCTGTGAACAGCGTGCACAGATTTCCTCCGATAAAAATTTAATAGATACCGAGGCGTTCAGGCTCTTCGCTCATAAAGGTTGGCCCGATAGTTCATTAGATGCTTTGCCACAGTGGAAGCTATTGTCTGATTTATTACTAACGAATAAGGGTTTTTTTCGCAAAACAGTTAATATAAAACAGGGGTTTCCAGCAGCTTCGGCAGCAAAAGATAAACAGCAGGCTGGACTATTTATTGCAAATAAAAAAGCGTTCATAGAACTCCTTGATGATCTCAGCTTAAGTGAAGAGGCTGAAATTGAAGAAATCAGGTTGGCATTAATTGAAATTCAGCAGTTGCCAATTCCGGGTTTTTCTGATGAACATTGGGATGTACTCGAATCTCTGGGAGTTGCTTTAAAGTTATCTCTGGCGCAGCTCTGGTTAGTTTTTAAAGAATCAGGCACTCTCGACTTTAATGAAATAGCTCTGAGAGCACAGCAGGCACTGGGTGATGAAGAGCAGCCCACCGATTTAACTTTACGCCTGGATTATCAGCTATCTCATATTCTGGTTGATGAATTTCAGGATACATCACAGAATCAACGCCAATTATTGACTCAACTAACGGCGGGTTGGCAACAGGATGATGGAAGGACGCTATTCGTTGTCGGCGATCCAATGCAATCTATTTACCGTTTCAGAGCAGCAGAAGTAAGTATTTTTCTGGAAGCCTGGCACAGTCAATCTTTAGCAGATATCTCTTTGGAATGTTTACAGTTAAGTGCAAATTTTCGTTCGCAAAGCACTATTATTGATTGGGTAAATCAGAGCTTTCAGCATATCTTTCCACTTCAGGATGATAGTCAGTTAAGCGCGGTCAGTTATGCCCGATCGATACCTATGAAAAAGGCTGTGTCGGAAGACGCTATCAATGTACTGGCGATGGCAGGCAAAAATGATGAGAAAGAGGCTCAGTGGATAAAAAATCAAATCGTCAATATACAAACCCAAAATAGTAATGAAACTATCGCTATTTTAGTGAGTAGCAAAAGTCATCTAAAAGAGATTACGGTGTCGTTACGCAAGGCCGGTATTGGCTTTGAAGCAGTAGATGTTGAACCTCTTAATATGAAACCGGAAATTCAGGATCTTTACAGCCTCACAGCCGCCATGCTGGACCCACTGGATGCTATTAACTGGTTAGCAATTTTACGAGCACCCTGGTGTGGATTATCCCTGAGAGACTTAACTCTGTTATTAGAATCAACTGAGAATGCACCATCCGAAGTCATTAATGACTCAGAGAAGTTACACGCTTTGTCTGCACAGGGTAAACAAAGACTAAGTCATTTTTGTAGTATTGTTAACCAATGGCTGGCAGTTAAAGATAAAAATAATTTTGTTAGCTGGTTACAGTCTCTATGGTTATCTTTAGGGGGAGCAGGCTGTTATGATAGCCTGCCAAATCAAACAGTTTTAGCCAATGTGCAAACTTACTTTAATTTGCTGGATAAAAATATTGAAACGGCTGAAATTTCTTTAACACGCTTGCAGCAGGCAATGGATATGCTATTTTCTCACACGGATAAATCAATGCAATCACCAGTATTTTTGATGTCTATGCATAAATCCAAAGGATTGGAATTTGATCATGTTTTTTTACCCGGTTTAGGTAAAAGAAAACGAAACATTGATCAGCCCATGCTGGAGTGGATGGAATGGCCTCAGGAAAATGGGGCTGTTGAATTTCTGTTGGCACCGATGAAAGGAATTCATGAAAAAGATAATCCATTTTACAGGGTGATTCAGCAAATCAATAAAGCTAAAGCAAATTTTGAACAACAACGCCTTCTCTACGTGGCAACTACCCGTGCAAAAAAATGTTTATATTTCAGTGGTCATATTAAGCACAGTGAATCAGAAAAACCGGATCCATCCTCTTTGCTAAATCAGCTATGGCCTTCATTGAGGTCCTACTTCTCTTTATTGAAGGACGAAGAAATAGAAAGTTCACCTCATGCAAGTTTTACTATCCAGCGACTTTCTTCAATGATTGATGTGGAAATTAAAAGCAGGAATTTCTATGAGCAGGAAACAGAGCTTGAGAGTATCGCTGAGGAGATACAAAATTTTTCTGAGGATATCGAATACTCATGGGCTTCTGACAGAGCTCGTATAATTGGTATTATAGCTCACAAAATTTTTCAGTGGCTGGCTATCCTCAATACATTACCTGATGAAAGTCAGATTGTCTCGTTAAGACCCTGGTTAGTGACACAATTACAGCACCATGGAGTAACTTCTCAACATATGAATGAAGCGGTGGAAACACTGAACCTTCTTGTGAAAAATATATCAACCAGTAGTAGAGGACAATGGATACTGAGTTCAAAACATAAGCACACAAAAAATGAGTGGTCTTTGAAAGTCATTAATGATTTAAAAAATAGAACAATTTCACAGTATATAATTGACCGAAGTTTTGTTGATGAAAATAATATCAGATGGATCATTGATTATAAAACAGGTCGTCATGAAGGCTCAGATGTAGAGGCGTTCATAGAGTCGGAAGTGAAAAGGTATCGACAGCAATTACAAACCTATGGCGATATTGTTAGTGAATTTGATTCACGTGAAATTAGGCTTGCATTATATTTCCCTGCTTTTGACAGATGGTCGGAGTGGGCCTACCAGAAGAAAATGAATGACCACTAAATACAGCGTTAGAAAACAGTTTCACCGGGAACTCACCAGCTGGTCTTTATTAGCTTTTGCTTTGGCTGCGTTAGAAGGCGGTGTAGCAGGGGTGTTGGTTAATCATTTCTTCTCAGCCGTGGTTGATGAATTCTGGTTAAACCAGGCAGTTGCTCTGGTCGCAGGGGCGCCTGCCATTGCCAATCTATCCAGTCCATTCTGGGCAAGAATGGAACAGGGTCGTAATAAAGTGTTGATGGTTTCGGTATTATCAATTTTATGTTCGGTAAGTATTTTATTTTTTGTGCTTTCACCGACAGGCAGAACAGGATTATTTTTAGCTGTTTTGGGATCTCTTGTCGGTCGAATTTGTTGGACGGGAGTACTTACGGTGCGCTCGACTCTGTGGCGAGCAAATTACCCTCGTTATATTCGTGCCAAAATAACTGCTAGTCTGGCTTTACCGATGTCCCTGATTATGGCACTTACCGGATTAGCAATCGGCTGGATTAGCCAGCATTCTCTGACAGGTATACGCTGGTTTTATCTGGTATTATCTATATTGGGTATTAGTGGTGCATTTATCTATCGCTCATTACAAATACGAGGGGCCGAAAATTTAGCCCATGATGAAATCAACATTAAAAAAAGTGAAGGAGGTTTCTCCTGGCATACACTGATTACCATTTTACGAAAAGATAAAGCCTATCGAGGTTATATGCGCACCATGTTTATTTTTGGTTCGGGTAATCTGATGTTTATGGCTCCATTAATCCTTATTTTAAATCATCAGCTTTTGATCCCTCAATGGCAGCAGGTACTTATTACATCCTCTGTACCACTGGCGGCATTACCCTTAACTATCAAATTATGGGCAAAATCGTTAAATAAATTACACATTATTCAATATCGTGCCATTCATAGTTGGAGTTTTGTGTTGGCGATAGGGATTTATACATTGGCGAGCATATTGAATGCCCCCTGGTTATTATGGCCAGCTTCGTTCACTTTTGGGACAGCAGTTGCTGGTGCTGTTTTAGGATGGAACCTGGGGCATCACGATTTTACTACGGCCGAAAGGGCATCACAATACATGGCTGTTCATGTAACTCTTACCGGGGTCAGGGGATTAATCATGCCAATTATTGGCGTGAATCTGTATCATTTATTGAACAATATTTCAGTCGATTATGGCCGCTATATGTTGATATTACCGCTGCTTTTGAGTTTTAGTGGTGCGTTAGCTTTTGTCAGAATGGCGCGGAAAAACTAATATACCCGTTCTTCTCTTGCTGAAATCATGCATCTTCAAGCAGAACGGGGATATGTCTTTGACAGAATAGAGTTTAAGGTATTTAACATATCATTTATTTTCAGGGGTTTTGCAATATGCGCTTCCATTCCTGAATCCATAGCTTTTTGTACATCGGTAACCAGTACATTTGCCGACATGGCGATTACAGGAATATGTTGCCAGTCAGGGTTTTCTTTTATGATTCTGGTGGCTGTATAACCATCCATTACCGGCATCTGGATATCCATCAAAATAGCATCAAATTTTTTACTTTTCAGAGCATTTAGTGCCTGTTTTCCATTTTGTGCTGAAGAAATTTTCATACCTGCCTGACTCAATATTTTATAGGCAATGGTCAGGTTAACTTCATTATCATCCACCAGTAATATTTTTTTATTAAGCAGATTTTCAATGTTATATTGGTCAGATAGTGTTGAGGAGAGGTTGCTCATGTTATTTTCAGTAGGCTTTTCTATCAATAGTGGGGTAGAGGATAAACAACGAATGGTAAAATGGAAGGTGCTACCACTCCCAAATTCGCTTTCCACCCATATGTTACCACCCATCATACGACATAATTTTTTACTTATGGAAAGACCTAAACCTGTTCCTCCATATTTTCGGGTTGTTGATGAATCAGCCTGACTGTAGGTGTGAAAAAGTTTTTGTAATTGCTTTTGAGTCATCCCTATTCCCGTATCAGAAATACTAAAATGAAGAATCATACCATCATCTAACTTTTCAAAGATTATGACACTTAGTTTTATTTTTCCCTCTCTGGTGAATTTTACCGCATTACTGAGTAAGTTAATCAGGATTTGTTTTAATCTTAAAGGATCACACTTAATCATTTCTGGAATAGTTGATGCTATATCGCTCTCAAAATTAACTTTTTCCCGCTCAACCTTTACCATTATCTGTGATTCAACTTCTTTAATAAGATCCAGAAGTGAAAAATCTACCGACTCAATTTCCATTTTTCCAGAATCAATCTTGGATAAATCCAATAAATCATCAATTAGAGCTATCAGAGTATCGGCTGAATTATTTAATGTCTGAATATAGGTGATTTGTTCTTCGTTAAGTTGACTTTGTCTCAGAAGATGAGCCATGCCTACAACTGCATTCATTGGTGTCCTAATCTCGTGGCTGATATTAGCCAGAAATTCATCTTTGGCCTGATTTGCTGACTCTGCAATTGAACGAGCTTTTTTCAGAGATTTTTCAACTTTTTTCCGTTCATTAATAACAAATTGGAGTTTTTTGTTTGATCGAACAACATAAATAATAATCAGGGTGAGCAGGAGTAATATCGGAGCGGACCAGAAGAGATATTCTTTGATAGAAGTACCCAGATTAATATTTAGAGCAAGCCAACGATTGGCTATTGTGGCTCGAGTATCTTTATCAATAGTCTCTAACGCCGTATTTAAAATGGGCACCAGTGGTTCCAGACCTTTTCGTACTCCAATGGCTAGATCAAGATTATAAGGAGTGGAAGAGGCAATTCGCACCATATTCAGGTTTGATGTATTCAATATATGGGTAACTATAGCCAGATTAGCAATAAAACCGTCAAGTTCTCCACTATTTACTAACTGTAAACCAAGTTTAGTACTGTTAACCTTGACCAGATTTAATTGAGGATGATTTCTTTTTAAGAGTTCTTCTATAAAATATCCTGTAACTATTCCTACTTTATGGCCTTTTAAATCATCCAGATTTTGTACAAATAATTTATCTTTGCGGGTGGTGATGACCATGGGAAAGGATAAATAGGGTTCAGTAAAATTAATAAATTGTGCTCTATCTTTGGTTTTAACAATAGCGGGCAAGATATCGATTTTTCCAGATTTAAGCATGGATAGCAGATCTTTCCAGTTGTGATTATCGTCAATGGCAAGATCAAGCTTTAATTTTTTTGCCAAAATATTGATATAATCTGAACTAATCCCTGAATAATCGCCGTTATCATTGATGTATTCGAATGGTTCTGAATGCCCGTCAACACCCAGGGTAAGTTTGTTATGTTGTTTTAACCATTTAATCTGTTTTAAACTCACATTTTTTATATCAGAAGAGGCATATTTGCTAAAGTAGGGAGCGGTGTCAGGGAGCCATTTATTCTCGAGAGCAATAATTTTCGATATGGGTATATTTTTAATTCCCTTATTAATTAATAAAACCAGTTCAGGAGAACCTTTGGGAATTAGAGCATGGACAGTATTCGAAATCTGTTCATCCTTGCTGAGTTTAAACACTCCCCTTAAACCTAACTTGCCAAGTTGAGCATTCATATACGGAATTTCAGTAAATATAGCGTCTATCTTTTTATTTAACAGGGCATTAATGGTTTCTGCAATATAACTAAATGAATACAGTTTTAAGTCGGGGTAGTTTTCTCTGAGGTAAGTTTCCTGATATGAGCCTTTACCCACGCCAACCAGTTTCCCATTTAATTCACCAATGGATGGTATTTTTGCAACATCCCCGCTAAAGAAAAAACCACTTTTAACCTGGTGGATTGGGATTGAAAAATCAGCCCATTGCTGGCGTTGAGAATTAATAAAAAGACCAGCATGAAAATCGGTTTGGTGATTTTTTAAAGATAGAATATTGTCAGAGTAATCGGCTAATACAAGTTTTATGGGAATATTGTTGGTCCTGGACCATAACTCCCAGAATTCAACATACAGGCCTGTTGGTGTGCCATCAGGGAGCGCCATACTAAAAGGGGAGTTATCCGACATGAGGGATATTTTTAAGGGAGAGGGATTTTGAGATTCTTCCTTTGCCACCAGAGACAGATTAGCTAAAATACAGCATACGCTAATTCCGAAGATAATGAGTTTAAGTTGTGACATTGTTTGAATGAATCGAATTATAGATATAGTCTAAATATAGACTATTATCATGATGTTTTCAGTGCATATATACCCGTCTGAACTCTGAAACAGGCATCTTCAAGTAGAA
>DRNA01000278.1 GCA_011322365.1 Aeromonadales bacterium
AACTCAGGGTCTGGAAAGGAAAATGACCATATCTGTGCCGGCGGCAGAAGTTGAAAAAGATATCCATAAAAAATTGCAGCACCTGGCACGAACCCAGAAAATTCCCGGTTTTCGCCCGGGCAAGATCCCATTTTCAGTGATCAGGAAAAAATATGGTAATGCAGTAAAACAGGATGTTTATGCTGAATTGATGCAACGTCATTATTATGAAGCCATTATTCAGGAAAAAATCTCTCCAGCGGGTGCGCCAAGAATCGAACCTAAAGAGAGTAAGGATGACCAGTTTGAATTTGAGGCTATTTTTGAAGTTTACCCCGAATTTGAAGTGGCTGACCTTGCTACTATTGAGGTGACTAAACCTGCCGCTGAAGTTACTGATAAAGATGTCGCTAACATGTTAGAGACGCTTCAAAAACAACGTGCTGAATGGGTGCCTGTTAAAAGAATGGCAAAAAAAGGTGATCAGGTAATCTGTGATTTTGAAGGTAGCGTTGACGGCGAAGCTTTTGAAGGTGGTAAAGGCGATGATGTCCCCGTTATTTTAGGGCAGGGGCAGATGCTGGCTGATTTTGAAAAAGGTCTGTTGAAAATCAAAACTGGAGAAGAAAGAGAAATAGAAGTTAAATTTCCCGATGATTACCAGGCCGAAGAATTAGCTGGAAAGACTGCTATTTTTAAGGTAAAAGCCAAGGAAGTTAAAGGGCAGAAGTTACCTGAACTGGATGAAGATTTCGTCAAACAGTTTGGTATTGAAAGTGGCGATGTTGAAGATTTAAAAGAAGAAGTGCGGAAAAACATGGAACGTGAATTGTCGCAGACTTTAAAAAGCCGTATTAAAACCGTGGTGTTTGATGCCGCGGCTGCCGCTAATGAAATTGAATTGCCCAAAGCCATGCTGGATCAGGAGATTGACCGATTACGTCAGCAAATGTCTCAGCAGGTGCAAAGCCAGGGGCAGGGCGAACTGCCTGAGTTACCGGGGTCATTGTTTGAAGAGCAGGCCGCTAAAAGAGTCACCCTGGGCTTGTTAATGTCAGAAATCATCAAAAATGAAAAACTGACGGCAGACGAAGAAAAAGTGCGAAGCACCCTGGAAGAAATGGCATCAGCGTACGATGATCCTGAACAGGTTATCAACTGGTATTATTCAGATAAAAACCGCCTGGCGGAAATTGAATCAGTGGTGCTGGAAGATACCGTGGTTGATTTTATTCTGGATAAAGCGAAGGTGACTGAAGAAAAGCAGACTTTTGATGAGATTATGAATCCAAAATCCTGATCAAAATTTGCCTTTGAAAGTTGATTTTTAATTTTGCTACAAACTTGCTTTTCCGGCTTGTTTGGTTATATTTAAAGCTGATACTATTTCAGAGAGCCTGGCACCAAAGAGTGTCGAGTTGTCTAGTCACATAAGGTAAATAACATCATGAATGTAAAGGGAAACTCAGGTTCCATGGCCGGACCGATGGCTGAAAAGATGGCGTTAGTGCCAATGGTTGTAGAGCAGACTTCGAGAGGGGAGCGTTCCTATGACATTTATTCCAGGCTGTTAAAGGAACGTGTTATTTTTCTTGTAGGCCAGATTGAAGACCATATGGCTAATCTGGTCGTTGCGCAGATGTTATTCCTGGAATCTGAAAATCCCGACAAGGATATTTATCTCTATATTAATTCCCCTGGGGGTGTGGTTTCAGCGGGTCTGGCTATTTATGACACCATGCAATTTATCAAGCCTGATATCAGTACACTCTGTATCGGCCAGGCAGCCAGTATGGGGGCATTTCTGCTCACGGGCGGAGCCAAAGGTAAACGGCATTGCTTACCCAATTCAAGAATGATGATTCATCAACCATTAGGTGGTTTTCAGGGACAGGCATCAGATATTGAAATTCATGCCAAAGAAATACTGGAACTCAAGTTGCGTCTAAATACCATCATGGCTGAAAATACCGGACAGAAACTCGAAACTGTGGAAAATGACACGGACAGGGATAATTTCCTCAATGCAGAGCAGGCAGTTGAATTTGGTCTGGTTGACACCATATTAAGTTCGAGGGCTGAGATTGAGAAATCTTAAAAGCCTGTCGTTGAGCAGGCTGCTGGATACGGATAGAGGATTCTACTGCTATACTGTTTGCAGGGGCAG
The DNA here is from genome assembly GCA_011322365.1 of Aeromonadales bacterium. Lineage (GTDB taxonomy): Bacteria > Pseudomonadota > Gammaproteobacteria > Enterobacterales > DRNA01. The sequence goes on from DRNA01000278.1 coordinate 2,147, forward strand.
GTAATAGCAAGCATCGAGAATGGATAATTGCAGTTATCGGCTGTTCAGAGTGTCTAAACTGTCCGATAAAGTATGAAATAAATCGAAAAATAGTTGCAAAATCTTGCACAATAGCGCATTTTGCTCTGTATGTAGGTTTTTTTTTCATTTGTTGAATAATAAAGTGTAACTATTGAGCGGATAGTTAATTAAACCCGCAGTGGTTCAGATGACGCCTGAAATGCGCCAGATTAAGGTGAAAGTGCGCGTTTATGGCTGTAAATAAACAATTTTTTGACGAAGAGCTGGTATGTTTTCAGAATTAGCCGGGTCGTTATAACAAATTTAAAACACGAGAAGAGTAGAGGAAGTTAGCATGAGTGATAATCGCACATCGGGTAGTGATGATGGTGGTAAGTTATTATATTGCTCTTTTTGTGGTAAAAGTCAGCATGAAGTTCGTAAACTGATTGCAGGTCCTTCTGTTTTTGTTTGTGATGAATGTGTTGAACTGTGTAATGATATTATTCGTGAGGAAATTCAGGATACGGTTTCCGATGCGGATAATAAAAGCCTGCCTACACCAAAAGAAATTAACCAGATTCTTCAGGATTATGTTATTGGCCAGGATGAAGCCAAACGTGTCCTGTCCGTCGCAGTCTATAACCACTATAAACGATTAAACAATAACGTGCGTTTTTCTAAACGTGATGACGTTGAACTGGGCAAATCCAATATTTTATTGGTAGGACCAACCGGTAGTGGTAAAACCTTATTGGCTCAGACTCTGGCCAGAGTATTAAATGTACCATTCACTATTGCTGACGCCACCACCTTAACCGAGGCGGGTTATGTCGGTGAGGATGTCGAAAACATTATCCAGAAGCTGTTACAGGCCTGTGATTATGATATTGAAAAGGCTCAACAGGGTATCGTTTATGTGGATGAGATTGATAAAGTTTCTCGAAAATCCGAAAATCCTTCGATTACTCGAGATGTTTCGGGTGAAGGAGTGCAACAGGCCTTATTAAAGTTAATTGAGGGTACCGTCGCATCGGTTCCTCCTCAAGGTGGTAGAAAGCATCCCCAACAGGAATTTTTGCAGGTTGATACTACTAATATCCTGTTTATCTGCGGTGGTGCCTTTTCCGGTCTGGACAAGATTATTCGTCAACGTACCGAGAAAGGTGGCATTGGTTTTGGAGCAAACGTTCACAGTAAAGATGAAAATAATAATCTGGGTGAATTTTTGGCCAGAACTGAACCTGATGATCTGGTTAAATTTGGCTTGATACCTGAGTTTGTTGGACGGTTGCCGGTAATTGCCACGTTGGAAGAATTAGATAAAGATGCATTAATCCAGATTCTACGTGAACCCAAAAATGCATTGACCAAACAATATGCGAAATTATTTGAAATGGAAAAGGTTGAGCTGGAGTTCCGTGATGATGCCTGTGACGCTATTGCTGAACTTGCCCTGGTACGGAAAACGGGAGCCAGGGGGCTACGTTCCATTATGGAATCTGTTTTACTGGATATCATGTACGAATTACCTTCAATGGAAAATGTCAGTAAAATCGTCATTGACAAGGCCTGTGTGGAAGGTGAATCTGATCCCATTCTGATTTATGAAAACAATGAAAAATCCTCAAAGGCGGCTTCAGAAAATTAATCTGAATAATTATCAGTAAGTTATCTATTTACCTCAACGTGGGATAAGTTACTCAATAGTTATGTCTCAAATAACGCTAAAGTCGCTAGACCCACTGCAAAAAGATAGCTATTATTTCCATGTAGCTATTGAATATCCTCAAAATATCCCAATAGTGATGAATAGTATTGATTATGAATATAAACCGATCTGGAGTTGGTAAACGAAATCTATGAATACCGAATTATTTGAAGTTCCCGTTCTTCCACTACGTGATGTGGTGGTGTTTCCGCAGATGGTGATAACACTATTTGTTGGGAGAGAAAAGTCGATTAATGCACTTGAAGAAGCTATGCGGGATAATAAACAGGTGTTGTTAGTGGCACAAAAAGATGCTGCAGAGGATGAGCCTGCGTTGGATGCTATCTATCGTGTAGGTTGTGTCGCTACTATATTAAGAATGCTTCGACTTCCTGATGGAAATATTCGTGTACTGGTTGAAGGTTCGGAACGGGCGAAAATTAAAAAATTCTCTGACAATGGTGACTATTTTATTGCAGAAATTGAAGACATCTTACCCCAGCAGGATAAAACCCGAGAGTTGGAAGTGCTGGCAAAACAGGCCATCGGTTTATTTGAAAAATATGTTCATTTACACAAAAAAGTGCCTGATGAAATTTTAAAAACGCTACCCGGAATTGAAGATGCATCAGAAATTGCCGATTCTATTTCAGCCCATATGCAGCTCAAGGTCGATCAAAAGCAGGAATTGCTTGAAATAATCGATTTAAATGCTCGGTTCGAAAAATTATTACTGTTACTTGAAGGTGAAATTGATTTGCTTGAGGTTGAACAGAGTATTCGTGGCAGAGTAAAAAAGCAGATGGAGAAAAGCCAGCGGGAATATTATCTGAATGAGCAGATGAAGGCGATCCAGAATGAACTGGGTGATCTGGAAGAGGGCGTGAGTGAAACCGAAGAACTGGAGCAGAAAATTGAATCTGCCGGCATGCCGAAAGAAGCCCGAGAGAAAACTGAAACCGAACTGAAAAAATTAAAAATGATGTCTCCCATGTCGGCAGAGGCTACGGTAGTCAGAAGTTATATTGACTGGATGCTATCAGTTCCCTGGAAAAAACGTTCTAAAGTTAAAAAAGATATCCGGGCAGCTGAAAAAATATTAGATGCCGATCATTATGGTCTGGAGAAAGTAAAAGAACGTATATTAGAGTATCTGGCCGTTCAATCAAGAGTACGAAAGTTAAAAGGTCCCATACTTTGCCTGGTGGGACCTCCTGGTGTGGGGAAAACTTCACTGGGTCAGTCAATTGCCCGCTCCACTGGAAGAAAGTTTGTCCGAATGGCATTAGGTGGAGTTAGAGATGAGGCGGAAATCCGCGGTCATCGTCGTACCTATATTGGTTCTCTGCCAGGCAAAATTATTCAGAAACTGAGCAAAGCAGGGGTGAAAAATCCTTTATTTCTGTTAGATGAAGTCGACAAAATGGGTATGGATTCCCGAGGTGATCCCGCATCTGCACTGCTTGAAGTTTTAGATCCGGAACAAAATAGTTCATTTAACGATCACTATCTGGAAGTGGATTATGATTTATCGGATGTAATGTTTGTGGCAACTGCCAATTCCATGAACATACCAGCACCACTACTGGATCGGATGGAAGTGATTCGATTAAGTGGTTATACAGAAGATGAAAAAACCAATATTGCATTACAATATCTGGCGCCAAAACAGTTTAAAAATAATGGCTTGAAGCCTGATGAATTATCTGTTACTGAAGATGCCATACGTGACATAGTACGGTATTATACACGTGAGGCGGGTGTAAGGAATCTGGAAAGAGAAATTTCCAAAATTGCCCGCAAGGTTGTCAAAGAAAAGGCTTTGGGTGAAAAGTTAATGGATGAAACCGTAGTGGTTAATGCCGAAAATCTGGAACATTATCTGGGTGTACGTCGTTTTGATTATGGCAAAGCAAGTGCCGAGAGCCAGATTGGGCAGGTAAATGGCCTGGCGTGGACAGAAGTAGGAGGGGAGTTACTTACTATCGAAGCAGCGATTACTTCGGGTAAGGGGCGAACCACCATCACCGGTCAATTAGGTGATGTGATGCAGGAGTCGATTAAGGCTGCGATGACAGTTGTTAGATCTCGTGCTGAAACCTTAGGTATTGAAGAAGATTTTTATACAAAATCAGATATTCATGTGCATGTTCCTGAGGGCGCAACGCCAAAAGATGGCCCCAGTGCGGGTATCGGTATGTGTACGGCCCTGGTTTCAGCTATTACCGGAGTTGCGGTAAGAAAAGATGTTGGCATGACAGGTGAAATTACTCTCAGGGGAGAGGTCCTGCCCATCGGAGGTTTGAAGGAAAAGCTTCTGGCTGCATTAAGAGCTGGATTGAAGACAGTGCTTATTCCTAAAGAAAATATGCGTGATCTGAAGGAAATTCCTGAGAATGTAAAACAAAATCTTGAGATTATTCCGGTTAAATGGATTGATGAAGTTCTGCAGATAGCTCTTGTTACAATCCCGGACCCTGTTATGAAGCCTGAAAAAGGTGAAGTAATACTCAAAAAAGAGGGTGCGAACAAGCCTGAACAGGCGGCACACTAAAATATTTTTGTTTATTCGTTTAAAGAGTTTTTTCGATGAATAAGCAATGATATCAAGCGGATATAGCTAAATATTGCAATTCTTATGTAATTCAGTGGTATCAAGGCTTGACAGCGGTTTCAGCTAGTTGGTATAAAGCTACTTCAACGGTTAGCCCAACAAACTGGGAGTCAATATTTTGCTCCTGTCAGTTTAAACTGTCGGGAAGCTGAATAACAATTTATAAACATAAATAATAAAGGGGAAGTTGAGTGAATAAGTCGGAACTGATTGATGCTATCGCATCGGGCGCGGATATTTCTAAAGCAGCAGCAGGTCGTGCTCTTGATAGCACCATTGATGCGGTCACTGAATCTTTGCGTAAGGGGGAGCAAGTCTCTTTAGTAGGATTTGGTACTTTCAATGTTAAACAGCGTGCAGCTCGTATGGGTCGCAACCCGCAAACTGGCGCTACCATTGAAATTAAAGCAGCCACAGTACCTAGCTTCAAAGCGGGTAAAGCACTAAAAGACGCTGTTAATAACTAGTATCTTGATGGACCATCTGTGTCAGATGGTCCATTCTTTCATTTCAGCAGGTTAGATGGCTGTTTGCATTAAACAGTTTGTCATAGAAAATAATTACCCTGTCATCTTGTCTGTAATAATTGATCTTTATTGCCTTCCCATTATCAATTTTTATTATTCTCTGTTCAAACGGCAAGAAAAATTACCCGGAATGAGTGATTTGCAACAAAATAGTGTCTTTAAGCAGACATTTTTTGATGAAGGCTATTTGTTGATGAGAGAAGATGCTGTAAACTTTGTACAATTTTTTCAAGAGCAAGCTAAAAGAAAATTCTTATGTTAGAAAAATTTAGAGATGGTATGAAAAGTACCTGGGCAAAAGTCGTCATGGCACTCATTATTGCCTCATTCATATTTGCCGG
>DRNA01000279.1 GCA_011322365.1 Aeromonadales bacterium
AGAACTCACCAACTTCATAAGGCATAGTAATTATTATGGATTTTTTGCCAGCTCTTAAAGTGACACTATAAGCTTGGCCTTTCTCCTCAATACTCTTTTTATCAAAGGAATCCCAAGATTGTAAGTATTTGAAAATTGCTCCCTTAGCAATATCCTGGCTCATAATTTGGGTTTAAACATAACAAGGCTGTAGGAAAACCATCTTTAAGTCGATTCCGTCTATTAATCGATAATTATTTTTTACTTCTGGTAACTTTGCCTGTTTTAAAAATTTTATTCAATAATTAATTTAATATCTTTGTCGGTAGGTTATTTATAGCCTCTAAGTGTATTGTGAGTGCCTGTCACAGTTAGTGGGTTGCATGAACATTCACCTACACTTTACGGCCAAGTGTACCCGCTGTTATGGCACACATCATAAAAGCCAGACCTACAGACACAGTGAGTGCTTTGGATTGTACGGTCTCATAATCTGACGCCAGGGATTAGATCCTTCGACTCCGCGACCCAAAACACTCATTATATTCGCGGGGCCAGCTTTCAGGATGACAAAAATCGTTTATCGTTCTGATCATAAACCACTTTACCATTCCGAGCATAAACGACCATGTCATTCCGACCATAAACCACCGTGTCATTCCGACCATAAACGACCATGTCATTCCGACCGAAGTGGAGGAATCTTATGCCAGGCCTCAAGATCCTTCAACTGCGCTACACTCCTTTATATGACAATAAAAGAGATATGCTCCTTTATACAACAATAATAGAGAGGGCTCCTTTTTATGAACATTGCAAAAAAGGCCGGAGAACCAGCCTTTTTTTAAAGATAAAAAATTAACGATGCATCTCATTAATCACATCCAATTCTGCATTGGATGGACTTAACACATCTTCGCCCAAAGTATTTAAAGGGGTATCCGTGGTATTAAGCAAAGTATGCGTATCCTGGCTATTTTCATCGATATAAATGAGTCCGGTGAGTATTTTACCTTCGTGTTTGTGTTGTTCTAATGCATTGACCGCAGCACGTCGGCATCGGACATCCAGGTTTTCATCACCTTTGTGCAAATGCAAAATACTGCCATCATGCATGGTAACAGCCTCGGTCGTTCCCGCTTCCTGTTGATGGGTAATTTCATCTCTTACCGGTACAAAATCAAAGGTGCCAGTGGCGTCCATATGGTCGCGCACCCACTCATAGCCTTTGGTTGATTTGGGTGTGTTGTTAAAGGTGACACAGGGCGAAATCACATCAATAAAGGAAAATCCTTCATGAGAAATAGCCGCTTTTAAAATCGGTTCCAGTTGATGTTTATCACCGGAGAAACTTCTGGCAACATATCCAGCACCCAGTTGTATTGCCATGGCACAAAGATCTATGGATTCAAATTTATTCGGCACGCCTTTTTTACTGGCGGAACCGATATCAGCGGTAGCAGAATCCTGACCTTTGGTGAGGCCATATACGCCGTTATTCATCACAATATAAACCATGTTCAGATTACGGCGAACCACATGAGCAAATTGCCCCATACCGATAGAAGCGGTATCACCATCACCGGAAACACCAATATAAAGTAAATCACGGTTTGCCATATTGGCACCGGTGGTTACCGATGGCATACGCCCGTGAACCGAGTTAAAACCATGGGATTTACCCAGATAATAAGCGGGCGTTTTTGATGAGCAACCAATACCCGACATTTTGGCAATACGGTGAGGCTCAAGTGAGAGCTCAAAACAGGAATTAATAATGGCATTGGTGATGGAGTCATGACCACAACCAGCACAAAGCGTTGAGAGCGCTCCCTCATAATCCGTACGAGACAAACCAATTTCATTAGTGGGTAAATCAGGGTGACGGAATTTTGGACGAATATAAGTCATTTATTTTTCCTCACTGCTGACAAAATTATCAGAAGTTGTGAGTGATACAACGTTGTCATTAAATAAAACGTTATGAATTTGTTTGGTTATATGGCGAGCGGTAATGGGCATACCATCAATATTGAGTACCGGGATGAGTTTCTCGGAATGAGTGCCGAGTTCATTCATAATAAGTGATTTTAACTGCGCATCACGATTTTGTTCGATAACAAATATTACATCATGATTTTTGATAAATTCTTCGGCTTCGGTAGTGAACGGGAAACCTCGTACTCGCATAGTATTGATGTTGGTACCTTCTTTACCAATGGCACTGATCGCTTCGTAAGAAGAGTGGGTGCTGGTGCCATAAAAAATAGCACCAATCTTACTGTCTTTATCATGCAGATGAAAACGTGGTTTTGGCACTAATGTTTTAGCGGTATCCCATTTCACTAACAGACGTTTCATGCCGGCATCATAATCATCACTGTTTTCGGTATAAGCAGCATATTCATTATGCGATGAACCTCGAGTGAAATAAGAACCTTTGTTGGCGTGTGTACCCGGATAGGTTCGGTAACCAATACCATCTCCATCAACATCTTTATAACGACCCCAACGTTCGGTTAACTCGTCCAGCTGTTCGGCAGTGAGTACTTTTCCGCGGTCGTATTCACGACCATCATCCCAACTTAAAGGAGGACTCATAATATCATTCATACCCAGATCCAGATCGCTCATCATGATTACCGGTGTTTGCAGCCTATCAGCTAAATCCAGTCCTGCTGCGGCCATATCAAAACATTCTTTTGGATCGCAGGGAAATAGCAATACGTGTTTGGTGTCGCCATGAGACGCATAAGCACAGGTCATCACATCAGATTGTTGTGTCCGTGTGGGCATACCGGTACTGGGACCACTTCTTTGTACATCGATCAGAAATGCCGGAATTTCAGCAAAATATGCCAGACCTAAAAATTCACTCATGAGTGAAATTCCGGGCCCAGAAGTTGCAGTAAATGAACGCGCGCCGTTCCAGGCAGCACCAATAACAATACCTATGGCAGCCAGTTCATCTTCACCCTGCACAATAGCAAAATTATTTTTACCCGTTTCTTTATCGGTACGAAATTTTTTACAGTATTTTTCAAATGCTTCAATCACAGAAGTGGATGGCGTAATAGGATACCAGCCAGCTACAGTTGCACCACCGTATAAAGCACCTAATGCCGAAGCACTATTACCATCAATCATAATGCTGTCACCCACACAATCACAACGCGTCACGCTAATGCCGCAGGCGTTTTCATAATGCTCTTTGGCATAATTGTAACCCAGCTCTAACGCTTTAATATTGGGTGGAATAAGTTTTTCTTTGTTTTTAAACTGACTTTTTATGGAGTCTGTAAAAACTGAAAAATCCATTGATAAAATATAAGATAATGCACCCACATAAATAATATTTTTAAATAGCTGTCTCTGGCGAGGATCACTAAATTCGCTATTCACCAGATCCGTTAAAGGAATGCCGATAATATTGAGATCGTCTCGAACATAATCATGGGGTAAGGGTTTAGTGGAATCAAAAATAAAATAACCACCGGGTAACACTTCATCAAAATCCTGTCGAAGGGTTTGTCCATTTGTGGCTACAATCATATCTACACCACCCCGACGTCCCAGGTAACCATGCTCATTCACTCGCACTTCATACCAGGTGGGTAAGCCCTGAATATTTGACGGGAATATGTTTTTTGCACTGACCGGAACTCCCAGTCGGAAAATGGCTTTTGCAAAAAGACCATTGGCACTGGCCGAGCCTGAACCATTTACGTTCGCAAATCGTATGACAAAATCATTATTTGCGCATATTTTTTCGCACTGAGTTTGTGCACTCGCTGTCATTGAACTCATGATTAACTCGCCCTAGTATAAGATTTAGTCACGGTATAAAGGAATTTCTGCATATCCCAGGCTGCTGTCGGGCATCTTTCAGCACATAAACCACAGTGCAGACAGACATTTTCATCTTTCACCATCACCCTTTCAGTTTTAAGAGGCCTGGAAACATAAAGTTCCTGCTCTGTATTGTTTGCCGGAACAGTCAGATCCTGCCTGAGTTGTTGTTCGTCTTCATTACAGATAAAGTTAATACAACTGGTTGGGCAGATATCGGTACAGGCATCACATTCAATGCAACGGCTCTCATCAAACACGGTTTGTACATCACAGTTAAGACAACGCATGGCTTCTTCATAACCCACGTTGCTATCAAAACCCAGTTCAACTTCCATCAATCGATCTTTTAAGGCTTTTTCTTTATCCGCCAGCGGCACAATATGACGCTCTTCTTCCGTTACATGAGAATCGTAGATCCATTCATGGAAACCCATTTTCTGACTGACTAAAGTCACATGAGGTGCGGGTCGTTGACTGACATCCTTATTGTCGCAATACAGATCGATAGAAACCGCTGCCTGATGACCATGAGCCACGGCAGTAATAACATTTTTAGGCCCCCAGGCCGCATCGCCGCCAAAAAAGATATTTTTAATGCTGGACTGGAAAGTCTTTTCATCCACCACCGGCATATCCCAGTCATTAAATTCCAGTCCCAGATCCCGTTCGATCCAGGGAAAAGCATTTTGCTGACCCAATGCCATTAATACATCATCACAGGCCATATAGACATCATCTTCGCCTGTAGGTACCAGTGTTCGCTTGCCGTTTTCATCATATTCGGCCCGCACCAGTTCAAAGGTCATACCCACTAACCTGCCCTTTTCCATGACAAAGGATTTAGGAACATGATTTTCATAGATTGGGATATCTTCGTGTAGTGCGTCTTCAATTTCCCAGGGAGATGCCTTCATATCAGCCTGTGGACTTCTGACCACCACTCTGACATCTTCACCACCCAGACGACGTGCTGTACGACAACAATCCATAGCGGTATTACCACCACCCAGCACCAATACTTTTTTACCAATCTTTTTAGTATGCTCAAAAGCTACGCTGGCGAGCCAGTCAATACCGATGTGAACATTGGCATCCGCTTCCTGACGACCCTCCAGTTTTGGCAGGTCGCGGCCTCTGGGTGCACCTGTACCCACAAAAATGGCGTCATAATTTTTATCTATAATAGCTTTCAAACTGGAAACATAGTGATTGAAATGGGTCAGCACGCCCATATCGAGAATATAATTGACCTCTTCATCCAGCACCGTCTCGGGTAATCTGAAAGACGGGATCTGGCTGCGCATGAAACCGCCACCTTTACCCTGATCATCATACAGATCAATCTCATAACCCAGAGGCATCAAATCGCGTGCCACAGTTAGGGAGGCAGGTCCACCACCCAATACAGCCACTTTTTTGCCATTCTTCTTTGAAGGGATATCGGGCATATACTGTTCAACATTATTTTTGTTATCGGCAGCAACCCGCTTTAAACGACAGATGGCTACGGGTTCTTTTTCCACGCGTCCACGTCGACAGGCCGGTTCACATGGACGATCACAGGTTCTACCAAGAACCCCCGGAAAAACATTAGATTCCCAGTTAATCATGTAGGCTTCATCGTAACGTTCTTCTGCGATGAGTCGAATGTATTCAGGTACCGGTGTGTGTGCTGGACAGGCATATTGACAGTCCACTACTTTATGAAAGTATTCCGGATTTTTAATATCGGTGGGTTTCAATTTAATGGTCTCATAAAATGAATGTTAGTTTGTATTGAAAAGCTGGGGCTATACCCAAGCCATGAGGATATAAGCAGATTATAGCGAATTTTACAGAATATGTAGCATTTAGCACTAAGATTATTCACTTATTTAAGCAGAAATTGTGTCCAAATTAATCCGCATGTTGCTTCGGTGTAAAAATAATGCTGCCAACAGGCCAATAAAGGCAAATCCCATCATGGCGATAAAGTAATTTTGAAAGCCCTCAGCACCCGGTGCTGCATCCAGAATTCTACCGGTAATAGACGAAAAAAATACATCCGGTGTATAACCAATAAATGAAATAAAACCTACAGCAGTACCTGTAATTGATAGTTTTATGCGACTTTCTTCTACCAGAGCGAAATAGACACCGCGTAAAGCAAATACGGCCAGAAAAGATAAGGAAAGATTAAAAATAGCCAACATCACCAGCTGCTGACCCTCCATCCAGAACGGTAAAAAGGCAATAATCAGGTACAGTATTACCAGCGCAAAAAAACTTGCAGCAATAACCTTACTGGCAGATATTCGATCAGCCAGAAAACCGGCAGCAATAGCCCCCACTGGCCGCAGATAAGCCGCATAACTGGTGAAGGTTGCGGCATCTAGCTGATCCATTTTTAGAACATCAACAGCATACACTCCATAATTATCAGCCCCTTTAAAACCGCTATAGGCACAGATCACAATCAGGGCCTGCAGCCATACCAGAGAGGACCCCATGGCCTGTTTCATACCCAGCCAGGGATGATGTAACTGCGCTTTCTCAAGCTTGTTTTCTGGAATAAACAGCCATAAAAACACCCCGGCGAAAAAAGTTAAAAATGTATAAAAATAAATAATAGACGTTATGCCATCAGAATTATCCGGACTCATAAAGTGGCTGAAAATAAAAACGGCAATACTCGACATTAATGCAGCGACCAGACCTCGACCACCATCGAGTAAACCAAAAGCACGCCCCTGTTGCAGGTGACCGCCCCATTCACGGGTTGCTTTAATCATACCTGCCCAGAAAAATAAAATAGTGGTTAAACCCCAATAACCAAATAATAAACTCAACGACAAACCCTGTGGAATTTGAGCAAAAAACAGTCCACCAACGGCGGTAGATAGTAATGAAAAAGTCAGTAATTTTCGTGCTGAAAAATAATCGGCCAGTACACCACCGGGAAAATAACAGATCATGGCAATCACACCATATAGGGCGAAGGTGTCACCCAACTGGGTGTTGGATAATGAAAATGATTCCAGTAAAGTGGGCCGGAAAAATCGGGCCACATGAAAAGGTAAACTAAAGATCATTTCCCCCGCAAATATCAGGCTGAAGAGGGTCATCCATCTGGAAAAGGGCCTTGTTTTATTTATTGTTTTTTGCATGATTTCTTCCACCTGGGAGCTCTGCTGTGAACAAAAGAGCCTTTACAAGGTTAAAAATATAATGTTAGTTTACCTGACCAATGTTATTGCCGGGAAAGAATACCATGAAATCTAACTATAAATTGAGCTTTGGACTGTTAACTGCTTTATTCATTACCCTAATGAGCGCTATGTTAACTGCCTGCCATTCTGAATCAAAAGATTCTGCCGTCAGCGCCAAAAAGGACAATTTGACAACGGTAGCAGACACCAAAATAGCTCCTGAAATCATCACAGATACTCGTCCAACCATCGATGCAGATAAATTATTGGAACACGTCAAAGTGCTGGCCTCTGATGAATTTGAAGGCCGTGGCCCTTCGACTCCCGGTGAAGAAAAAACACTGGACTATATTACCCGGCAATTTAAATCTATGGGTTTAAAACCCGGTAATAACGGCAGTTATTTACAGGATGTGCCGGTTGTTTCAATAGCCGCTAATCCGAATACGCAGATGGATCTAAAAATTGGCGATAAAGATGTAGTCCTTTCCTATGGTACGCAGATGATGGCGGCCACGCCTCGTGTCATTGAAACAGCCGAATTAAAAGATAGTCCGCTGGTTTTTGTCGGTTACGGTATTGTCGCTCCCGAATACCACTGGAATGACTATGCCGGTATTGATATGACAGGCAAAACCGCAGTCATTCTGGTCAATGACCCTGGCTTTGCCACCAGAAATAAAGATTTATTCAATGGCTATGCCATGACGTATTATGGGCGATGGACTTATAAATATGAGGAAGCCGCCCGACAGGGTGCCGCCGGTGCCATTATTATCCACCAGACAGATGCGGCTGGTTATGGCTGGGGCGTAGTAGCCAATAGCTGGTCAGGTCCGCAATTTGATTTAATCAATGATAATAACAACATGGATCGGGTGATTATAGAAGGCTGGTTTACTGGTGAATCGGCTGACACCTTATTCAACGAGCTCAAGCTGGATCGTAAAAAACTTGAAGCCAGCGCGGCTGTGCCCGGCTTTAAACCGCTGCCGCTAAAGGCCAGCGTCAGTATTCAGCTACAAAATACTATCGAAAAATCCATATCACATAATGTGGTTGCCATGATCCCCGGCTCAACCTATGCGGATGAAACCATTTTATATACCGCCCATTGGGATCATTTAGGCAGGGATAAATCGTTAAAAGGGGATCAGATTTACAATGGTGCTTTAGACAACGCCAGTGGGGTTGCAGCGCTGATAGAAATTGCCCGCTCTTTTACAAAATTACCAGAACCGCCCAAACGAAATGTGGTTTTTGTTGCAGTCACTGCCGAAGAACAGGGCTTATTGGGTTCCGCTTATTATGCTGAACATCCTGTTTTCCCACTGGCAAAAACGGTCGCCGAATTTAATATTGATGGCATCAATTCTGCGGGTAAAACCCATGATATAGCTATCATCGGCGACGGTAATTCCGAGTTGGAAGATATGTTAAAAGTCGAAGTTGTGAAACAGGGACGAGAAATAAAGCCCGACGCCTCACCTGAGAAAGGTTATTATTTCCGCTCTGATCATTTCAACCTGGCCAAAAAAGGCGTTCCGGCTTTATACATAAAATTTGGAGAAGACGACCTCATCGGTGGCCTGGCATCCGGTAAAAAGAAAAGCATTGATTACCGCAAAAACCGTTACCACAAACCTGCCGATGAAGTAAATGATAGCTGGGATACGAGTGGCGGAGCACAAGATATGGATTTATTGTTCGATATTGGCAGCACCCTGGCCAACAACCACCAATGGCCAAC
>DRNA01000280.1 GCA_011322365.1 Aeromonadales bacterium
AAAATAGCCAGCTATCGTTTAAAATCGTTAAAATAAAAAGTATCTCTTCTGCTAGTTCCTAAATAAAGTACCCCGGCAAAGCAGGGGTACTTTATTTTTACTCGAAACCCTCAACACGAAACCCTCAACACGAAACCCTCAACACGAAACCCTCAACACGAAACCCTCAACACGAAACCCTCAACACGAAACCCTCAACTCGAAAGTCTCAGCTCTCAACTAACAATAAGCTACTCAAATATTTTTACCTGTGGTGCCAAAATTTTTACCGATAATAGCGAAATAGCAAAAATACCCAGGTAGATAAACATTTGTGACCATTGTTTGAAAATTAAACTGCCGGAAGCAAACAGAATACTGTAAGCCATGATCACAGCTGAAATCCAGATGACACCCAGTTTAAGCAACTGCCCCGTTTGTTCTGAGCCTGATTGATATTTGCCCCAACGACCGGCAGGTTTAATACGATCATAAAATGCCTGTAATACCTTTTCCTCGGTTGGACGAGTAAAAAACGTAGCCAGTAACCAACAACAGATGGTGAAAGTCACCGTAAAGATAAAACCTTTAGGATTTTCAATAATCGGCAAACCCCATGAACTGTCGATATATCGGGCAAAAACATAGCTCACCAACCCATAGCCAATAAAGGGTGCAATAGTGCCTACAATTTCTGACCAGGCATTAATGCGCCACCAATACCAGCGCAAAATCAGCACCAGCCCAAGCCCTGCTCCGGTTTGCAGCAGGAAATTCCAGACAGCTGAAATAGAATTAATCTGAGAAGTGACCGCAAATGCCACCAGGATCATAATCAAAACAGATAACCTGGACGTATTAACCAACTGCTTTTCTGTGGCATCCTTTTTAATAAAAGGTCGATAAAAGTCATTGATGATGTAACTGGTACCCCAATTTAACTGCGAGGCAACAGTACTCATGTAGGCAGCAAAAAATGCAGCTAACAATAAGCCTTTAAGTCCCACTGGCAGGAAATCTTTCATGGCCAGCACGTAACCCAATCTGGCTTCACTTCCCTGTAAATGTGGATAAAGAATAATGCAACTCAGGGCAACCAGAATCCAGGGCCAGGGTCGGATACAATAATGGGCAATTTGAAAGTACAGATTGGCATAAACGGCATTTTTTTCATCTTTTGCGCTCATCATCCTTTGCACCACATAGCCACCACCACCCGGCTCCGCTCCCGGATACCAGGAATTCCACCAGGGTAGAGTTAAAAAAGCGAGAAAACTACCGATACTCACGGACAAAATACCGCTGGTAGAGTGTGAATCAGCTGTATTGAAATCAGGAAAAAAACTCAATGCCTGTGGCGGTAATGCAGCTTTAAGGCCATCGATACCGCCAATTTTTTCGGAATTTATTACCACCACTGCCAGCACGATACTCCCGGTCATGGCTATAATAAACTGCACAAAATCCGTGTAAACAACCCCCAGTAAACCAGAAAAGCCTGAGTAGATAAACACAATCCCCATAGCTCCCAATGTCCATAACAGGGCTTGCTGAGCATCCAGTCCGAAAAAGACCTGTAACAACGATATCAGTGCCAGGTTAACCCAACCAATCACTAACGCATTCACAAATACACCCATGTATATGGCTTTAAAGCCCCGTAAGAACCGGGCTTCCTTTCCCGAATAACGGATATGGATAAGTTCCACATCAGTAAGGATTTCTGCTCTACGCCAGTAGCGCGCAAAAAAGAAGGTGGTTAACATACCTCCGGCTAACAGGTTCCACCATAACCAGTTTCCGGAAATACCGCCCTGACGTACCAACTCGGTTACCGCTAACGGCGTATCAGCGGCAAAAGTGGTTGCCACCATAGATGTTCCCGCCAGTACCCAGGGTAAACTGCGCCCGCCAAGAAAAAAATCACTGGTATTCTTAGCACGCTTTGAAAAATACAGTCCAATACTGATAATCAGCGCAATAAATCCAAAAATGATAATATAATCCAGTGTCCCCAGAGTAAGTTTTTGTTGAAGCATGATTCGGTCCTGTTGTTAGTATTATTTTTAGCGGATTCAGCGGATTTTACGGCCTTCTATCCAGCAACGCTGCACCTGTAGCTGATCATCCAACAGCACCAGATTGGCTTTTTTACCCGGTGTTATTGTACCCAGCTCAGTTACTTTATTGATAAACTTTGCCACCTGTAAGCTACTCAGATTCAGGCTCTTTTCAACTGACAGATTTAACCACTGAGAGCAATTCATCACAGCCTGATTCATATTCAACAGGGATCCGGCCAAACGTCCTTCGGCATTAATCAGTCGATTGTTATTAACACGAATATCCTCTCCAAAAAAATGAAATTCAGTTTGATTGCTACCCACTGGTGGCATCGCATCGGTGACCAATAGCAAATGAGGATTAGCTTCATAGGCAATTTTAGCTGCGGCTTCATGCACATGAATCCCATCGAGAATTATGCCGTAAAAGCTCTCAGGATGGTTTAATGCAGCACCTACCATTCCCGGTTCTCTGGAATTAAGCTGCGACATAGCATTAAAAAGATGGGTAAAACCCCGTGCACCTGCAGCCAACGCTGATGAAGCTCTTGCATAACTGGCATTGCTATGGCCCTGACAGACAATAACACCCTGCTCGCTCAAACGATGTATATCCCTGTCACTGACCCTGTCCGCATCCAGGGTCACTATTACCTGACCTATATCCTCTCTTGTATACAGAGAAAATTCCGATTCAGAAAGTGGGCGGATATGGGATTGTTCATGGACCCCGTTTTTCAGAGTTGAAATATGGGGACCTTCAAAATGGATACCCGCCACGCCAGTAGTATTATTTTTTAAAGCATCTGAAACAGCATCCGCAGCTCGATGCATTTTGTTGATATGATCGGTAATTAATGTGGGAAACCAGCTTGTTGTACCAAATAGATTATGCGCCTCACCAATGGTTGTTATGCCGCTAATATCAGTGGCGTCGTTAAATAGTACACCGCCCCCGCCATTAACCTGAATGTCAATAAATCCAGCAGCCAGTGTACCAGGAAGGTATTTTTCTGCCGTACTGTCAAAAGGTGTAATTGACTGTATGACACCTTGTTCAATGGTCAGTTTTTGATATGTAATTATCTCAACACCATTAAAAAGTGACTCAACACAAATTTGTTGTTTCATGGTTTTTCTCATTACCTTATCTGTTCTTCGGAGCATGGTTGAAAATTGGGTATATGCTACAAAGTTTCAGTGATCTTTTTCAGGCCCTCCGGATTATCAGGATCAATTCCACTCTTCCGAGCTACTTTTTCAATATCCAGATAAAATCGCTGTAAAATCAGTAACGGCGCCAGCCTTGGGTTTATATCATCGTTATTTTGCCTTAATGACACAATGATAGCGCCTCGAGCCTGCAATTCTGAAATCACCTGCTGGTGGAATGAAAATGACTCATCTTCTACTTCAATATCTACAATCAGACAATGTTCATTAACCAGTGCTGCCGGGCCATGTAAAAATTCCGCACTACTAAAGGCTTCAGCCTGGATTGAACAAACTTCTTTCAATTTTAAAGCAATCTCCCTGGCAATAGCATAACTCAAACCCCGTCCCAGAACGATTAATTGCTGCTTATGCTGTAAATCAGCGGAATGAATCTGGGCTTTCTGTGAGATAGTTTTTTGGAGTTGCTCAGGAAGTTTGGTTAAATCTTGCTGTAATCGGCGATTATCGCTCCAGTTGGCAACCAATTGCAATAATGCCGATAAGGTTGCCATAAAACTCTTGGTTGCAGCTACCGAGTACTCAGCACCGGCATAAAGTGGTATCACATAGTCAACGGCCTCAGCCAATGGCGCACTGGTATCATTTAAAAGTCCGATACAAAGCGCCCCGGAATGCCTACACTGCTCTACCTGTTGGATTATATCGGGGCTTCTACCGGATTGGGAGATGACGATAACTAATGTTTTATTCAGTTTTAGCCTTTTGTGGTAAACCGTTGTCACCGATGGCGCTGCCGAAAAGGTTGCCAACCCCAATTCTATTTCAATTAGATATTTTGCGAACACGCCGGCATGATCAGAAGATCCTCGACCCACCATCATCACATCGTAGGGATTAAAATGCTTAATTTTCTGAATAATAGCCGCTAGTGATGATTTATTATTCTGTTGGAGCTGTTGCGCTATTTTGATGGGAGCTTCAAGTGTTTCCAGCTCCATCAGGCTGGTTCTGGCTCTCATAGCGGATTTTGATTCTTTTTCAGTCACTTTTACTATCACATTAACTGCTACAGCCTACATTTGTACGTTATACATGAATTAGGAATAAATTAACACTTTAACTTTGATATAAAATAATTTATTATTCCAAATGGGCTGAAGCTATAATCTGCCTGCTTCAGGCAACAATATAATGATTTAGCCACTTGTTTAGTAAATGCTTTTTATAAAATATATCCCTGCAGATTCAACCAGGCTTAAAGTTTACTAAAAGATTGTAATGCTTTAGGGTAAAGTTAGCAGGCGTTGTTCACACATTGTGCAACTGGGCGGACAGAAATTTAATAAGTAAAATGTCATAGTGAAAATAGCACTGAATGATGTTGCGAGGAAAAATTATGAATCAGCAGGTTGGCCAGCCGAATTATTGGTCAGTAGTCTCCAGCACTGGCTTAAAGCTATTTTTGTTCATAATCTGTTCTTTATCTGCTATGGCTCAATCTGGATATGCGCAAAAAAATGGCAATGATTCAAGCTTTAAATCTGATGTCATCGGTATCAAGGAAACCATGTTAAATCCAACTTACTGGGAACAAAAAATTTCCGCAGGTACTCGGGAAATACTGACGCCTGAGCAAATTTCCTTGCAAAACCAGCAATTATTAACCACTGATAAAAATATGCAGCAGGTCTTATCCTACCCAGCGATACTTTCTGCAGATAGAATTCGTCGCCAGATAACCTCTATTAGTAAGATCCCGACTAGCAGAAGGTATTCTGAGCATGGAGTTTTACTCACAGATAAAGACTATCATCGTTATATAGAATCTCTCAATCTGGATGCTTTACAAAAAGACCAGAAAATACGCTTTGGTCTGGTTGTTCGTCGAGCAGATATGCGTACGTTTCCTACCGAAGATAAAGTCTTTAAAACCACAAAAAGCATCAATCTCGATCGGTTTCAGGAAACTGCACTATTTCCAACACAGGCCGTTGCTATTTTACATGAAAGCAAAGATAGAAAATGGTTCTTTGCCGTATCCTATAATTACTCGGCATGGGTTAAAAAAGATGCCATTGCCATTGGCAAAAGACAACAGATTTTAAACTATAAACAAAACAGAGATTTTCTTGTGATTACCGGGGACAAGGTTTTCACTTCTTATAACCCCTATAACAAAAACATATCACAGCTACAGCTGGAAATGGGGACAAAAGTACCTCTGGTTCCTGCAAATGAGGTGCCGAAAAGTATCGGCGGTCAAAATACTTACACCAGTTATGTAATATCACTTCCTACACGTAATGAAAAAGGGGAACTGAAATTGGCCAAAGCGCTGATACCCAGGAAGGCTGATGTTCATCAGGGTTACCTGCCTTTTACTGAACAAAATCTGTTATCCCAATCCTTTAAATTTCTGGGAGAGCGTTATGGTTGGGGACATTCCTTTAATGCTCGAGACTGTACCGGATTTGTGGGCGAAGTTTACAAAAGCTTTGGAATTTTAATGCCTCGAAATACCGGACAGCAGGCAAAAAGCAAACTGGGGAAAAACATTCATTTTACAAAAGCGGCAACCAGGAAAGAAAAACTACAGGCACTTTCTTCTCTGGAAGTAGGTGACTTAATTTACATTCCCGGTCACGTGATGATGGTTATTGGTTATGATGCTGGCAAACCCTATATTATTCATGATGTCTCCGGTCTCAGTTACTTTAATAAGCAGGGAAAATATTACCAGAGTGTTTTAAATGGTGTTTCAGTAACACCGTTTTTACCCTTGCAATTGTCAAAAGAAAAAACTTATTTAGACCGAGTCAATACCATAAAAAAAATCAAGTAACGATAAATGTTACTTAACGGAAAACAATAATGAAAATTACTGATATAAAATTTGCCATGCTAAAAGTACCGTTAGTTACACCCTTTAAAACGGCTCTCCGATCAGTTAGTGAAATTGAAGACGTAATAATTATTGTTGAAACCGATACCGGGCAATGTGGTTATGGTGGGGCTCCAGCCACAGCGGCAATTACCGGTGACACCCATGGTTCAATAATTGAAGCAATTCGTGTCATTATGAAACCGCTTTTAATTGGAAAAGAAATTGCCAATATTAATGAACTTACTGAAGTAGTACAGGCATCTATTGTTAAAAATTATAGTGCAAAAGCTGCACTGGAAATTGCACTCTATGATCTATTTGCACAACTTTATAATGCACCTCTATATAAAATACTCGGTGGTGGTGAACCCACGCTTTCTACAGATATCACTATCAGTGTAGACTACATCGATAAAATGGTTGAAGATTCAAAAAAGGCTGTAGAACAGGGATTTGAAACCTTAAAAATAAAAGTCGGAAAAGACATAGGACTGGATATTGAACGTATTAAAGCCATTTATGCAGAGGTAAAAGATACTGCACTACTGAGATTGGATGCCAATCAGGGCTGGACCGCAAAGGAAGCTGTTTTTGCCTTAAGGAATCTTGAAGATGCTGGAGTTAAACTTGAACTGGTAGAGCAACCGGTTAGAGCTGATAATCTTGATGGCATGAAATATATAACAGAAAGAGTGCATACTCCGGTAATGGCTGATGAGAGTACATTTGGACCCAAAGAAGTTATTGATTTAATCAAAATTCGAGCTGCTGATATCATCAATATCAAATTAATGAAAACCGGTGGGATTTCTAACGCGATTAAAATTGCGGACATCGCATCGACTTATGAAGTTGAATGTATGATAGGTTGTATGTTGGAATCCAGTGTCAGCGTTGCCGCCGCAGCCCATTTTGCTGTTGCCAAATCAAATATTGTTCGTAAGATTGATCTGGATGGACCTTCACTTTGCCAGTATGATCCAGTTGAGAGTAATGTCATTTTCAACAATTCAGAAATAACCATTTCTGACTCGCCCGGCCTGGGAATAAAGAAAATTGATGGCTTGAGAATGTTATAATAAAAATAACAATCTAATCACTTTAGAGTTGTTTCGAAAATTTTCATATTAATAACGCGTGTAGAATATAATATTTTTTCATAGGTAGGTACTTAAGAAAAATATAACTGTAAAAGGGGTGTCATTCCGACTGTAATGGAGGAATCTTTCAGTGACAACAGTATTAGCAGAGCAAGATCTCTCCACTACGGTCGAGATGACAGGCTATTTTTTCTTAAGTACCTACCTATGAATATTTTTTAATCATTACTTTTCAACTGGAAAG
>DRNA01000281.1 GCA_011322365.1 Aeromonadales bacterium
AAATGCCTGGCAGGCAAAGCAGGATATTACTGTCCAGGGCTGGATTTATAATATAAACGATGGCATATTAAAAGATCTCGATATCTGTATTTCCGGGCCGGATGAGATAGCCCATATCCAACGTCTTAAAGAATAATATTGGATTCAAGGAGTTCAACATGAAAAATATCAGCTTGCTACTTTTAGGGCTGTTGTTTGCAATTAACACAGCGTCCCTGCAGGCAGCCGGTTTTACGCTAACCAGTCCAGATATTGCCGGACAGCTAACCAAAGCTCAGGTTTATGCAGGGTTTGGTTGTAATGGTGACAATATTTCGCCTCGTTTAAAATGGAGCAATAGTCCAGAAGGAACCAAAAGTTTTGCAGTTACTGTGTACGATCCTGATGCGCCTACCGGAAGCGGCTGGTGGCATTGGCTGCTATTTAATATTCCGGCCGATACCAATGAATTAAAGCAAGGTGCTGGAAATCTGGAACTCAAACGTGCCCCGGAAAGTAGCGTTCAAAGTGTTACCAGTTTTGCAAAAAATGGTTTTGGTGGTGCCTGTCCGCCTGTGGGAGACGGCCCACATCAATATGTCTTCACAGTATTTGCCCTGAAAGTGGCCAAATTGGAGTTAGATAAAAACGCTATGCCAGCATTGGTTGGATTTTATCTCAGGGCTAATTCATTGGCCAGGGCATCCATTGTGGCTTATTATGAGCGCAAGTAAGCATGCTTGAAATAAGACCTAATTGTGAGTTATGTGATATTGATTTACCAGCTGATTCGTTAGAAGCGTTCATCTGCAGTTATGAATGTACCTTTTGCAGATCCTGTGTGGATACTATTCTGCACAATATTTGTCCCAACTGTGGTGGTGGTTTTTCGCCAAGGCCTGTTCGTCCGAAAAAAGAATTTCGAAAGGGTGTGAGCTTATTGCATCAACCGGCTTCAGTAAAAAGAAAACATAGTAAATATTCAAAAGAACAGATTGAACAATTTATCAAAAAAATTTCTGAGTGATAAATGTCATTTAAGTGATAATAATTAAAATAAGGAAAACAATAATGCTAAACAGATTAATTATACTTTTTACTGTAAGTATTCTTTCTGGGTGTGGAGATGAAAATCATTCGGATAACAGGGAAAAAACTGGAAATAGTAACCCACAGGTAGTTAAGGTCGAGGAAGATAATACTCAGCAGAATACAAAACAACCATCAGCAAATCCGAAAAACAAATTAACTGAAAACGAACTTTTTTCAAAAAGTGCAAAAATATTATTTAAATATCGAGCAGTTTCAGCCAGTCTTTATGGTGTGCCGGAAAAACTGACTGGATATCATTATCAGGATCAGCTTGAAGATTATTCGCCCGAAAACGAAGCTAAATTCAGAACAGAAATGCGTCAGAATGCAATGGAAATTTCGCGATTGAGATTGTCTGATAATAATGAGGATGAGAATGTCGATGTTGTCGAAAACATCACGCAATATTTTGCCGGAGACAAAGATTTTAGTGTCGGCTTCATTGACAGCTGGATGGGACATTCTGCCTTTATTGTTAATCAGATCAATGGCCCCATGATCGATGTGCCAAATAATTTAATTAATTCCCACACCATTAAAAATATTGCTGATGCAGAGGATTATATTAGCCGATTATCAAAATTTAAACTGATGGCTGATAGTATCCTGGCAAAAGTACACTCAGATACAAAGCAGAACTGGATCCCTCCAAAAGTTATCATTAAAAAAGCAGCCAATTATCTGCATGGCTTTACAAAAACACCTGCTGCACAATCAACTTTGCTAAAAGCATTGAGTGATAAATTGAAAAATTTATCACTGTCAGAAAAACAACAACAACAATTAATAAACCAGGCAACGGTTCAAATAGAGCAAAGTGTTTATCCTGCATTTAAAATGATGGCCAGAGCAATGGATGAACTTTATTTACGTGGTCGTGAGGAGTCTGGAATATGGGCTCAACCCGGAGGAGAACAGTTTTATGCTTATGAAATCAGTAAACTGGGCGATACGGATCTTTCTGCTGCTGAAATTCATCAGTTAGGATTAAACGAGGTAGAACGTATCACTACGGAGATGGATACAATTTTAAAAGCTCAGGGTTATTCAAAGGGTAGTGTGGGCGAACGAATGGTGGCATTAAATAATGAACCCCGTTTTTTATATCCCAATACAGATGAAGGTAGGGCAACATTATTAAAGGATTTAAATGGTTTAGTGGATGGCATAAAACTGAAAATGCCAGATTATTTTCAAACCATACCGCCTTATAAACTGGAGATTAAACGTATACCCGTAGCCACCCAGGACTCCAGTCCAGGTGGTTATGCAACCAGTCCAACTCTGGATGGAAGTACACCAGGCATCTACTGGATCAACTTAAGGAATACCAAAGCCAATCCAAAATTTGATTTGAAAACCTTAACTTATCATGAAGCTATCCCTGGTCATTTCT
>DRNA01000282.1 GCA_011322365.1 Aeromonadales bacterium
AATAAATGGGAATCAAAATGATATCCATATTCCATAATGAAGGGGAAATTTTCAGGAGTAATGGGTCCTTTTCCCTCACGCGCTAGCCAACCATTTAGCAAAAAATCTTCAGGTGTGATATGCACGTTCATGCCCAGGCGTCGATTAAAGCTGTTGCTAATAAAAAGGGGAGCCGTAAAAGTATCTACCTGGGTGGTGAAAGGATGACTATAGTATTCAATACCTGAATTTGGACTCCATTGCTTGAATTTAATATTCACTTTATAGGTGGCATTACAATGAGGCATCCATTCCTTTTCAGTAATATTAATCAGATTAAAAAAACGTTTAAGTGTGGGTGTTGAACCTTCCCCCACACCTACAATGGGGATTTCCGGTGATTCAACCAACGTAACCTTTACCTGTTCGTTAGGCCACTTTTTAACAAAAAGGTTAGCAGCCATCCAGCCAGCAGTTCCTCCGCCGAGAATGATAAGTTGGAATGGTTTTTTATTATTCTTTTTTTGCATAGGTTTATAGTATGTTGCCTGCTAAAGTTTGCTGATATTTTTTAAATATTCATCATGTGAGGGTAAATGGGCTAAAGGTTCATGCTTTATTTCTTTTATTTGTTGCAACATATGCAGTAAATTATCCTTTGAAAAACTATCAGCTATTGGATGATAGTCTTTTGGCGTGACTCCCTGGCCTAGCATTACCTGAAGCCATGAACTTTCAAGAAACAAATCCTCCTGATCACGAAATAACAAGCCTTTATCAGCAAAAATATCAAGTTTTAATTTCAAACTGGCCGGGATCTCCATATTTCTCAAATCTGACCAGAATTGCGAATCACTGCGTTCATTTAAATGGTAATGTAAGATAATAAAATCGCGGATTTGTTCAAATTCTATTTTGGATTGCCTGTTATATTCTTTAATCGCAGATTCAGCAATACCATCATGAGGAAAGAGGTGTAAAAGTCGAACGATAGCTGATTGAATCAAATGAATGCTGGTTGATTCCAATGGTTCAAGAAAACCACTGGAGAGACCGACAGCAATAACATTTTTATTCCACTGTTTTATTCGTCTGCCCGTTCGGTATTTAAACAACCGCGGTTCGGCGATAGCTTCAGATTCTAAGTTATTTAACAAAATGCCGGCAGCTTCATCATCACTATAATGGGTACTACTGTAAACCAGACCATTGCCGTTCCGATGCTGCAAAGGTATACGCCATTGCCATCCTGCTGAATGGGCAATTGAACGCGTATAGGGCAAGGTTTTTTCAAATCGTTCAGAAGCTACAGCATAGGCTCTGTCGCAACGTAACCAGTGATTCCAGTCTTCATATCCAGTCCCCAGTTTTCTCTGGATGAGAACCGCTGCAAGACCGGTACAGTCAAGAAATAAATCACCCGTTATTTTTTTTCCACTTTTCAGATGCAGTGATTGAATAAAACCGCTTTCTTTATCCTGTGAGACATCTTCAACAAGCCCTTCAGTCCTTTTGACTCCCATTTTTTCTGCTATTTTACGCAGGTATGCCGCATATAATGTCGCATCAAAATGATAGGCATTAGGTAATTCTAAAATAGGGTCTTTGCTTTTGATTTGTGCAAACTTTCCTGCTTCTGCACACAGATAATTCAGGTCATAATCCCAAAGTGTTGATGTATTACCCAATTGCCTCGAACGCAGCCACAAATGGTGGAAATGACAAAAAGGTAGACTTTTTCCAGCTGCGCCAAAGGTATGAATATAACTCTGTCCCTGTTGCTTCCAGTGATCAAATTTGATACCCAATTTAATGGTTGCTTTGGTTTCACGAATAAATTCAGCTTCATCAATTCCTAAAACACTATTAAATAATTTGATCGGAGGAATAGTTGCCTCACCCACACCAATTGTTCCAATGGTATCTGATTCAACCAGCTCTACATCGACTGCAGAGCCAATAACTTTTTTTATTAAAGTAGCGGACATCCAACCTGCAGTACCACCACCGAGCACGATCACCTTTTTTATGAGTTTGTTCAATTTATTACCTACCATAACAATTCTTAAATATAAAATAGACTCATGATACATGAAAATGAAAAAAACCCACCATTGTTAAAGGTGGGTTTTTTTTACTACACAAGCTAACTCTATATTTTAGAGTGAGTAATTAAAGTTAAGCAAATAGTTAGCACCAAAAGATTGATACAAGGTGATTTGCCTTGGATCATTTTCATTTGCCTGAATTGAAGGTTCATCGGTCAGATTCTGCACCTGG
Source organism: Aeromonadales bacterium (assembly GCA_011322365.1). GTDB lineage: Bacteria > Pseudomonadota > Gammaproteobacteria > Enterobacterales > DRNA01. Next base: position 2,260 of record DRNA01000282.1, read on the forward strand.
AAACTGACTCTTAAACCCTTTAGAGAATCAATGCTGGATTCACTAAAGTCATAACTCACCTGAGCATCCCAGATTTCACCACCCTGATCCACCGCATTTTGCAAAGCAAGACTTAGTCCTCGTGTTTCTGTTAGAAAGTCATCCCGTTTTGTCCCGGAAATACGGAATTCAAAACCATTTCTTTCATAGTAAGCAGTTAAAGAATAATTTTCTTCAGATAACCCAGGCACTCTACCATCATCACCTAACTTCCCTGTCAAAAAAGTTGCACTAAAAGCTACGCCCATGCCATCAAGAGACTCGCTTATCAACCTGAACGGTATTTTTGCCTGATACTCCCAACCTCTCACCAGCCCTTTCAGACCATCTTCTCTGAATGAGAGACTACCCAAAAAGGTTGCGGGTGGCTGACCCGTCGTTGTTTCATGAAATCCAGGTATAAAAGAATCACTAAAATCGGCAATGGTCACACCACCTTTTTGCCAGTTGGTTAAATCTTTAAAGAAGAAACTCACAGCAAAAAAACCATCATCTGCAAAATAATTTTCATAACTTAAATCAAATTGATTAGCTTCCAGCGGCCTTAACCTGGGATTACCAGAACTACCACTCCATGCTGAATTGGCAGGATCAGTACTTAAAATATTAGTATCATTAAATTGAAAACTGACCTGTTTGTTGGGTCGCATATCATCAAGGCGTGGGCGACTCTGCACCTTTGAAACAGCCGTACGTATAAACTGATTTTCAAAAATTTCGAAATTCAGGTTTACACTGGGTAGAATATCAGTGTATTTATCACCACCTGATACCGGTACGGCATTGGTGAAACCACCTGCTCCGGAAGAAGTGCTAAAACCAGTGGCCTGTTGGTTGGTATGAACTATCTGTACACCAATATTACCTCTGACCGGAATATCACCTATCTCGGTATCAATAGTCAATTCCGCAAAACCCGTGGTAAGCTTTTCAGAAATAGTATAGGTATCGCCCAACCGTCCATTATCCACCAGTGACGCATCGGTGATATCATAGAAGCCGTTATCATAAAGCGCACGACCATCATAGGCGATAATCTCACCCAGGCCGATAAATCCTAAATCCACTGTTCCCAACGGATCAGGAATTGGACCATCGCCGGGGAACGTAGGGGCGGTTAAAAAGAAGCCATTATTAGTTTTACTCTTGGAGCGATCTGAGTAGTTAATACCCGCTTTAAACCCATTAAAAATACCAAATTCAATAGCTCCGTCCAGATCAAGCCTGAAACTGTCCAGGCTTTCGTTAAATATCGGCTGATTAACAAAACCATCCTGCCTGAAATCAGCATCTGCTGGATAAATAGCCCTCATGCCTCCACCCCATGCCTGAGGCCCTGCCAGACGAATAAGGTTAGGGTCGGTATTATTGACAGGTGGGATAGTGGGATGATCAGAATAAAAGGCCCCGCGTGGAGTCATGCGAAATGAATAAGCTGATAAAGGGCGCCCAGCAATTCCTGCTCGACCCACACCAGAATAGCTCTCAATATCAGTAATATTTTTATCCACATCCCCAGTGGACAAATCAAATCCCACATTCCAGTTTTCATTGATATCATAATTTAAATTTAAGCCATAGGTTTTTAATGTGGAATCCTGTGTTCTGGAATCATTTCGGATAACATTATAAAATCCATCATAATAACCTGATGTCACCAGGCCATTTTCAACGCCGGTAATAGTATAATCACCTGTACCCCATTCAGCACCACCCGCTTCTATGCCGCGCCGAGCATCGCTTTCTTTAAAATCAATATAGAGAGCATCCAGTTTAACTTTTAATTTTTCAGTGGGTACATATTCAACCACCAGAGCCGCCGAGTCACGACTGAGTTGTGCAGAGCGGACAAAAGAATCATGCCCCCCCAAAACAACCGTGCCATCCGGTACGGTTACCGTATCAGTTGCACGTCTTGGATTACTGGTATTCACAGTGGCATAACCCCAGCCACGGAATTGTTCTTCCTGGCGAACGGTATCTTCAGTGGTTAATACCAGGGCAACACCTAAGGTGTCATCCGCAAATTGATCCACATAGTTAAATGAAAAACGGCTGCCATCATTATTAAAATCAGGGTTTAAAGCCGCTTTATCGTTCTTCTCATAAGTCCCGTTAAAAGTAATGGTCGAATCGGCAGTCAGTGGGCTTACCGTACGCAAATCAACGGTTCCACCAATGCCCTGATTTAACAAAGTGGCATCAGGGGTTTTATATACAATAATGCTGGAAACAATTTCAGAAGGATAGAGATCAAATTCCACCCCACGGTTATCACCCATACCAAGTAGTTCTCTGCCATTTAAAGAGGTGCCAATATAATTTTCGTTAAACCCACGTATTGCCAGACCACTGGTTCGGCCGTTACGCCGTTCCCCGGCAACCCCGGATAAACGGGCAAGTGACTCCGCAACACTCGAATCAGGTAGCTTACCAATATCTTCCGCCGAAATAGCCTCAATAATGGAGCTATTTTCCATTTTATAGGCCTGAGCACGAGCCAAACTGCCTCTAATACCGGTTACAGTCACTTCTGTACCTTTCTCAAATTTATCTTTTTCCGACTTCTTATCCTTGTTGGCCTTTTTATCTTTAGCCGTAGCAACTTTTTTACTGGCGGGCTCTGCGTTGGTTGTATCAGCAGAAAACGCAGGAGAAGCAACCGAGATTATCCCTGTTGATAGTATGGCTATCATTAATTTGCTGGGTTTAAATTTTTGCATTGAATCCTCTCTCTATTATTATTAATTTGACTTTTGATACAGCATTTCTGTATCGAACAAATAAAATCAATTTTATTTGCCTGAGTAAAAGTCTCTGATTATCCAACCCTCTTTACTCAGCTTTACAGTAGAATACGCTCCAGAAACCAGCCAAACAATGTATTGCATACGTATTCATGCCGAAGAAAAATAGCCATTTATCCAAAAATCAACAACTTAGCTTATATCATATTTTACTAATGTAAAATTAATGTTTGAAATTCTATCCAAACTGTCATATTTTCCGTTTGAAGACAAAAAAATGACACCGGTATCATAATGGAGAAAATATCTACTGTTGTTGACGATATCTGCATCAAATAAAACTTGGGCAGGTTTAGCCAGTACTAGAAATAAAGTTTATGTGTAAAGCTGAAATTCAATACCCTTATATCGTTGCTGATGTTGGTGGAACCAATGCCCGCTTTGCTCTGGTTTCGGGTAAAAATGAACAGGATGGCAGATTTCTTATCTCCCATCAGCGCACCTATCCAAGTATTGAATTTGAAGCCATTGAAGATGTGGTTCGTTTCTATATAAATAGTTTAAATGGTATTGAAATTCAGGGTGCCTGCCTGGCGGTTGCCGGCCCCGTAGTAAATAATCAGATCAATCTGACTAACTTAAACTGGAATTTTTCCATTGATGCACTCACCAGAACATTAAATCTCAGTGAACTTGAGGTGATTAACGATTTTGCTGCTTATGCCTTTGCAACCTCACACCTTTCCCCTGAGCACTTTATTACCCTTAATAAGGGAGAGGCTATAGCTACTTCTCCCATTGCCGTGGTCGGGCCTGGCACCGGTTTTGGCGTTGCAGCTCTGGCGCCACAAAATGGCTACTTTAATATTTTACCTACCGAGGGTGGGCATATGACACTGGCGGCAAATACACCACTACAGGCGGATATCATTGCTACCTTAAATAAGGAATTTGAGCATGTTTCCATTGAAAAAGTGCTTTCAGGCCCCGGCATCATGAATCTCTACCGGGGATTGGCAAAGGTGGAAGGCATTGATGCGCCATTACTTTCTACAGCCGAGATAGTGCAACATGCCTTAAACACAACCTCAGGTAATACACTTTGTCAGAGAACACTCGCATTGTTTACCGCCTGGCTGGGTAGCATTACCGGTGATCTGGCACTCTCGCTTGGTGCCAGGGGCGGTGTTTTTCTGGGCGGCGGTATACTGCCACGTATTATTGACTTTTTACTTGCAAGTGATTTTATGCAGCAATTTATGGATAAAGGTCCAATGAAAGAATACCTGCATCACACACCTGTTCACCTGGTGACAGAAGGTAATTCTGCGTTACTTGGTGCTGCTTCATGGTTTGAAAGCAGGAGCTCGCAACATGAGTAAAATCACCATAAATGTGGTAGCTGCCAGGGCGAATGTCTCCAAAAAAACCGTCTCAAGAGTATTGAATAATGAACCCAATGTCAGTGATAAAACTCGAAAGAAAGTGACCGATATTGCAGAGGAACTGGGCTATAAACCCAATCCTCTTGCCAGAGGCTTAGCCAGCAACCAGTCATTTATTCTGGGGTTGCTCTATGATAACCCTAACACTAATTACATCAACAACATTCAGGCCGGGGCCCTGCAAGTCTGTCAGGATAAGGACTATCACCTGTTAATTCACCCCTGCAAAGCCAGTTCAGACCAACTGGTCAACAATGTTAAAGAGTTGATAAGCCATAGTCGACTGGATGGGTTAGTACTCACTCCCCCTTTATCTGATTTTCCAGAATTAATTGACTTCCTCCTGACCAGTAAAACCCCCTTTGTCAGAATTGGAGCCACTGAAAACCTCAACTGTTCATCTGCTGTGGTTAGTAATGATGAACAGACCTCCTACGAAATGACGCAATACCTCATCTCACTGGGACATACAGCCATCGGTTTTGTAAAAGGACACCCACAACATAATTCTGCTACAGAGCGCTTCCAGGGCTTCCAACGTGCACTGAAAACAGCCAATATTAAACTTCATGAAAAATGGCTTCAGCAGGGAGACTACACCTTTGACTCCGGGGAACACTGTGCCAGGCAGATTTTAACCATGAACGAAAAACCCAGCGCCATCTTCTGCAGTAATGATTATATGGCTGCCGGCGTTTTAAAGGTTGCCAATCAACTTGAAATTTCAGTCCCGCACCAACTATCGGTGACCGGTTTTGATGATGCGCCCATATCTAGATATATCTGGCCCACAATAAGCACTATCCAGCAACCTGTTGAAGCTATGGCCAGACAGGCAACCTCTTTACTCATTGAGAAATTGAAAATCCCTGATGGCGAAGAAACCACGGTTGTTCTTGAATCACAATTGATTAAAAGAGAATCCTCTGCTCCGCCATTTAAGAGAATAAGTCGATGAACAACACACCGCTCCTGTTTTTAACATTAATAAAA
>DRNA01000283.1 GCA_011322365.1 Aeromonadales bacterium
GATGTGTTTGGCAACTTTGTAGAATTAAAGGGTATTTATTCTGGCAATAGAATCATCACCGTGGTCAAAAATGGAGAAATTCTGAAAAAGCAACTTAAGCAAAATCTCCAACAATTTAGTAAACAACTAAAAAACCTTGGGATCGATAAAAACTACCTGCTCGAATCCTTTAATACCCATCCTGAATGGGATAAAAAAGCACGGATACTAACCGATGATTTTTCTCCGGTGAATCTATTAAATCATTGATTCAAATAAATCTCGCTAAGCATTTAAAGCAAAATCCAGATCTGCTTTTAAATCATCAACATTTTCAATACCCACACTGATTCTCACCAGTGTATCCGAAATCCCTAATGCTTTTCGAGTTTCTTGGGGTACGGATGCATGGGTCATGATAGCGGGATGTTCAATTAAACTTTCAACTCCACCCAGTGATTCTGCCAGCGCAAAAATTTTAACATTTTCCAGAAAGCTTCGAGCTTTGGCCAGATCGCCTTTAAGATAAATGGTAATCATGCCACCAAAGCCAGCCATCTGTTTTTTGGCCAGCTCATATTGCGGGTGAGATTCCAGTCCGGGATAAACCACTTTTTCAACCTGCGAATGTTGCTCTAACCACCGTGCAATTTCCATGGCACTCTGGTTGTGTCTTTCCATACGGATAGCCAGTGTTTTTAAACCACGTAAAGCCAGATAAGCATCAAATGGACCATTAACCGCCCCCACAGAATTCTGCAGAAAGGCCATCTGCTCAATGAGTTGCTCGTTATCCCCTACTACAGCAATGCCACCCACCATATCGGAATGGCCGTTAATATATTTGGTAGCCGAATGCATGACAATATCAGCACCTAAAGATAAGGGATTTTGATTAAACGGAGTCGCAAAAGTATTGTCCACACAAACCAGAATATCTTTACCTTTAGCCAGTTGGACAATGGCTTCAATATCCACCAGTTTTAAGGTGGGATTGGTGGGTGTTTCTATCCAGATCATTCTGGTTTTCTCTGAAATAGCCTCAGCCACTTTATCAAGCTGAGTCATATCAACAAAATTAAAAACCAGGTTGGCTGATCGTTTTCTGACCTTGTCAAATAGCCTAAAAGTACCACCGTAAAGATCGTCCATGGCAATCACTTCATCACCGGAATCCAGCAATTCCAGGATAGTCGATGTGGCTGCAAGACCGGAGGCAAAACCATAAGCCTGTTTACCTTCTTCCAGATCTGCAACACAACGTTCATAGGCATAGCGCGTCGGGTTATGGGTTCGAGAATATTCAAAACCTTTATGTTCGCCCGGACTGCTCTGAGCATAGGTTGAAGTGGTGTAGATGGGTGGCATCACCGCACCGGTAGTGGGGTCAAGTTGCTGGCCGGCATGAATAGCACGAGTTTCAAAATGCATTTTTTTATCAAGAGTCATTGATCGTATTCCTTACTTTAAGTCCGTGTTACAGAAAACCCTGTTCTTTCATCCAGGCATCGTTATACATTTTGGATAAATATCGGTTACCGGTATCAGCCACCAGAGTGACCACACGTTTGGGTTTGCTTTGAGACTGACAGTAACGTAAAGCGGCTGCTAATAAAGTACCTGTGGAAGAACCACCCATTATGCCTTCCTGTGCCAGCAGTTCACGCGCGCTATTTAACGATTCCTTATCTGAAATACTGTAGGCGCAATCCACCAGACTCATATCAC
>DRNA01000284.1 GCA_011322365.1 Aeromonadales bacterium
GAAACCCAGGTAGGCCATCTGGTACAAAAACCCAACTTCGGTTTACTACATATTAACTGGGATAAGAAACTGATTTCATTTGGCGTCAATATCGCAGCAAAAACACAGCTTCATGGTCTGGAATTTCCGTTTGAGGATATCCAGAACCGGCCACTGAGCAATAGGCAGGAATAAAAAAAGCCGATAAAAATATCGGCTTTTTTTTGTAGCGTTTAAATATACTTTAGAAAGTATATTTTACACCGAGCTTTATTTTCCAGATGGATTGTTCTGCATTAAACCTGTTTGAATCATTTCTGACTCGGTCAATAACATATTGACCTTGTGCATTTATTGAATCAACATCGTACAGACGCAGGGTGCCAAATCGATTATCAATGACATGTCCTTTCTTGCTATTGAGGAAATTATATACGTTGTCCATGGTTAATGTGAGGACACCTTTATTTCCTTCAAACAATCCCGGAATTTCCTGGATAAAACTTAAGTCTATGTTGGTAATCCAGGGCGTTGAGCTGGAGCCTTTAGGTGCGTAGCCACCCTCATATCTTTCCAGTCCATATTGTTTTATTGCGGCCTGTAGCTCTGCTTCTAATGCAGGATCAGTATATACAACGTTAGGATCATTAAGAGTTGGAATATAGGAAGTGTAATTACCAGAAGTAAATTCAGGACTTAAACCGACTACATTTCCATTGATGTCACTGGTTAGCACGCTTCTGTCGAAGTTAGTCGTCAGTGAAAGCGGTGTACCGGAACGACGTTCCCAAAACATATTTATATTTGTCTGATACCCTTCAAATATCTCAGTATTATAACCAAGGTTTAAAACAAAACGGTGTTCAACTTCAAATGAAGCTCGTCCTAGTTGATCGGCTGGAACATTTCTATTGATACCATTTGAGAATCTATAATTACTTCGTGCAGTCGAGCTAGTTCCTGGATTTGCTTCCGTAATATCTTGATGGGTATAAGACAGGTTGGCTGAAAGCCCATTATCCCAAGCCTTGTTTAATGCATTGGTAAAAATATAAGAACGCCCATCGACATCTGAATTTGTTAACATGAGATCGTAGCGGAAGTCGTTATCAGTATAGATTAATCTGCGTCCGTCAGCAGCAGTCGTAACCACGGCATCATGTAAAGAGGCATCTTTCCAAAATGCAGAATCCTTTTTCTTGATATATAAAAGTTCGGTAGTCCATGTTATCCCTTCACCTGCCTCACCTACTCCCGGGATATCAAAGTTAATATCAGCCGCAATCTGGTAACGCCAGTCGGAAGGTAATTTGAAATTAGGATCAGTAAACGAAACATTACCATCACTTTGAGCATTTTGAATGGCATCAAATGCTGCGGGTAAAATATTGGTGATAACATTTGTTGGTACGGTAATGTTACTGGTTGAAAAGAAACCATCATTCACACCGTTTTGTGAAAAGGCATTAGAAATCCAGACATTGGGTTGTCCACCAGCAAAGCGCCCTATACCACCACGAAGAGTAATATCATCATTATACTGATATTTGATACCCAGGCGTGGTAAAAGGATATCACGGCCATCAAGATTTTCCGTATTCGGCAAGCCCGTTCTATCTTCAGAGTTCTGATTAAAAGGAATTTGATCATTGGTGGATAAGGTTTCATAACGCAAACCTAGTGTGACATCCAGTTGATCATTAACTGTCCAGTTATCCTGTGCATAAAATGAGTACTTTGAATGTTGGAAATCTGCACCAACAGCAAAAGGATCATTTCCGGTTCCATTATGGTAAGTATAGGTATCCGCCAGCCGGTTTTCAAAGTCGGTTAAACTGTTGAATACTAGCAGGCCTTTTGAAGTGGGGACAAATAAATCTTGAACATCCAGCTTCTCTAACTGAAAACCAAATTCAATATTATGATCATCCATTAAATAAGTGCCATCAAACTTGAAGGTGGTAGTTTCTGTATCCAGTATATTGGCATGACGAAATTGATCAGAACCAAATGCAATCTGCCCACCAGAGGGAAGGTTTCGAACAGTAACATCGGCAAAGTCCCCAAAAGAAACCTGTCTGTTAGCGACCTTCTTATCAGTAAGACTTATTTCTGTGGAAAAATTAGCAGTCCAGTCTGAATACACTTTAGCCGTAATATTGTCTAATTTTTCAGTGACATTATACCATTGAGAAGATAAACGTAATTCTCCACTACTTGATGTTGTATTCCGAGTTCTATTACCTTTATCATGTTGGTATGCAATAGAGGCTCGATGCTGATCGTTTATATTCCAATCCAGTTTAATAACATATTTTTCATCCTTTTCTACAGGCGAACCTGTTGATGTGCCAATTTGCTCTTCAGTGAGTCCATAAACATCTCGAGCAATTCTGATAACTTCTGCTTCTTCAGCTGTCGTGGCTTCAGTCTGATTAGGTCCTGGTGCTCCAGTACCTGGATTTGCACTCCATTCCAGGGTTTGAGGCGAATCAAAATTCTCATAAGAAACCATGAAAAATAGACTATCTTTGATGATGGGACCATTAAAGTTAAAACCATAGGTTCTATCTTTAAATCCAACGGGTATTTTTACACCATCAACCTTTGGTGTGCCAGCCCATTTATCATTAATTTTTTCATAAAATGCACTACCATGGAATTCATTCGTCCCCGATTTAAAGACAGAGTTGATTAAACCGCCACTAAAACCAGAAACCTTGGCATCAAACGGTGCCGCATCAACTGTTACCTGTTCCAATGCATCAATAGGAATTGGTGAACGCTGTGTTGGGTAGCCACCACCATTTAAACCAAAATCATCATTTTGACTAATTCCGTCAACAGTGAAGCTGTTAAATCTGGGGTTAGTACCTGCGATAGTAATCGGGGCATCTGAACCCGGTAAAATTGTTACCAGGGGGTTAGCACGCACAACATCTTTAATATCTCGAGTTAATCCAGATTGGGTTTTGATCGCTTGTGATCCAAAAAAACTGGAAGAACCCTGATTAGAGGAACTCGATAATTTGTGCCCTACAACAGTCACAACATTAGTATTTTGCTCAAGTTCCGTGTCGAGACGCTTAACTTTACCCAATTGTAAATAAACATCATTGAATTTTTGATCGGTATAGACATCAGAGTCAACGATAATTGTGTAAGGACCACCTACGCGTAGACCTGAAGCGCTAAAGTTACCATTTCTATTAGTAGTCACGGTCTTTTTAGTGCCAGAAGGTACGTGTAGAATAATGATTTTTGTATTGGCAGCATCTTGTCCTTCCGGGCCAGTGATTTTACCTCTAATGGTAGAAGACGTATCTTCAGCCATCGCATTAAAACACAACCCCACAGCAATAGCTGATGCGAGTAATTTAAGTTTCATTGTGAATAACCCCTATAAATTATTTTTGAGACTAGTTTGATACTAGATTTCGTATTATGTATTAACAAGTCTTTGGATTTCTTACAAAGTAGTTCTGGTTCATAGAAGAAAACGCGTAACTTGTTTCTCATTAAAGCAAAGTTAAATGACAGAAATATGACCCGATTAACAAAATAACAGCTTGAATGGTACATTTCTCATCAATCAAAAAACACCAAAATTCCGGATTTATATCCTGACTTTCAGCTATCTCTGTAAACGTGCGGACATCATTATAAGGACTTTC
>DRNA01000285.1 GCA_011322365.1 Aeromonadales bacterium
GCAACTAGTGGTTTAAATATTATTCCTGCTGCAAACCTGGCAGATGCCGCTAAAAAGATTGTAGCAGAGGTTGGAGCATAAAATGAGTGTATTAATTAACAAAGAAACTCGTGTAATTTGTCAGGGTTTTACCGGTAAGCAGGGAACATTTCATTCTGAGCAGGCAATAGAATATGGCACAAAGATGGTTGGCGGTGTTACACCCGGTAAAGGTGGACAAATTCATCTAGGGTTGCCGGTATTTAATACGGTCAGAGATGCAGTTGAACAGCAACAACCCGATGCATCGGTCATTTATGTGCCAGCACCTTTTTGTAAAGATTCAATTATTGAAGCGGCAGATGCTGGAATTAAATTAATTGTATGTATTACCGAAGGTATTCCGGTACTGGATATGTTGGAAGTTAAAGCCTATCTCGATCAAACAGAGAGTCGATTAATCGGTCCAAATTGTCCAGGTATTATAACGCCGGGTGAATGTAAAATCGGTATCATGCCTGGCCACATTCATCTCCCCGGAAAGGTGGGTATTGTTTCACGTTCGGGTACATTAACCTATGAAGCGGTTAAGCAGACCACTGATTTTGGATTTGGACAAAGCACCTGCATCGGTATCGGTGGTGACCCCATCAACGGCACTAATTTCATCGATGCTCTAAGCTTATTTGAAAATGATCCGCAAACCGAAGCCATTATCATGGTTGGTGAAATTGGTGGTACCGCTGAAGAAGATGCTGCTGCTTATATTAAAGAGCATGTGAAAAAACCGGTTGTTTCCTATATTGCCGGTGTGACCGCGCCTAAAGGTAAGCGTATGGGTCATGCCGGTGCCATCATCTCTGGTGGTAAGGGTACAGCGGATGAAAAATTTGCAGCATTAGAAGCTGCCGATGTTAAAACCGTCCGATCGCCTGCTGAATTAGGGCAGGGGATAAAGGACATTACCGGCTGGTAAATTTGTCGATAAAAAAACCGCAGTTATCTGCGGTTTTTTTATCTTTGTTATTTATGTGCTCATTTGATTTTAAAATCTGTTAAAATATTACCTCAAGTGTTTTCAATATAGATTATGATGAAAAAACTGAGTTCAAATATTAAAGCAAACTATGCACTGTTTATAGACCAGGTACTCGAAAATGAAGAGGTCTGGGCTTTACGTTCGGATGATGGTTGGGCTCAATGTGAATCGGAAAACTATGAAGATGCCGCAGTCATTCCTTTCTGGTCTGAACAATCCTATGTAAAAGATTTTATGGCAAAAAACTGGCAAGAGTATAAAGTTAGTAAAATTACTCTGGAGGATTTTTTTAATGACTGGTTACCGGGCATGGATGAAGATGGCATTTTAGTAGGAATTAACTGGTCAGAAGAATACGATGATATTGAAATGGAACCATTGATTGTACTTGATGATCTGGATATAGAATAAATACCTAATCTTATTGCCTGGGTTTTTCTCGCATTTTAATTTTACTTGCAAGCCCTGTCGAAGCAAAAGAACTCACCTGTTTAAATTGATTTTTATTGCTTCTGTTTCTGTTGAATTTTCCAAAGCTCAGCATAGATCCCCTGCTTTTGTAACAACGTCTCATGTGTTCCCTGTTCAACCAGTTCGCCATTATCCAACACCAGGATTTTATCTGAATTGACAATGGTGGATAATCTATGGGCGATAGAAACGCTGGTATGGCCAATAGAAATTTCTTCAAGTGCCGCTAATATTGCCTTTTCAGATTTACTGTCAAGGGACGAAGTGGCTTCATCGAAAACTAAAATTTGTGGTTTTTTCAAAATTGCACGAGCGATAGATACGCGTTGTTTTTCGCCTCCGGATAATTTTAACCCTCGTTCACCCACTCGAGTGTGAACACCATCGGGTAAGGACTGGATAAATTGTTCAAGGTGTGCGAGTTTAATTGCTTTATATACTTCTTCATCTGTTGCTTCGGTATTTCCGTAGCGAATATTTTCCAGAATACTATCGTTAAATAACACGGTATCCTGAGGTACGATACCCATTGCTTTGCGAAGTGATTTCTGAGTGACCAGCTTTATATCCTGGTTGTCGATACAAATTTTCCCCTGGGTGGGGTCATAAAAGCGGAATAACAATTTAACAACCGTGGATTTTCCAGCTCCACTTGATCCTACTATAGCGACTTTTTCGCCGTGATGAATTTCAAAAGAAATATTTTCAAGAATAGGGCGCTCTTTTGAGTAAGAAAAACTTACATCATCAAAGACAATGTTGGCATGAGTGAGTTTGAGATCTCTGGCCCCCTTATCATCTTTAACTTTTGGTTCTACTGCAAGTAGAAGAAACATCTTTTCAATGTTAACCAGTGAAACTTTGATTTCACGATAGACAAACCCCAGAAAATTAAGCGGAATAAAAAGCTGCATCATAAATGCGTTAATTGTTACCAGATCGGAAATGTCCAGGGTTTTATCCACAATACCCTGGGCAGCAAAATAGAGCATAAAGGTAATGGCCGTTGCTATGATCAATGCCTGACCAGCATTGACTACAAATAAGGACAAACGTTTTTTACGTCGTGCTGATTCCCAGTTTGCGAGTTCTTTATCATAGCGATTAGCCTCAAAATCTTCATTGGTAAAATATTTAACGGTTTCATAATTAAGTAAGCTATCAATCGCTTGAGAACTACTGGAAGAATCGGCAAGGTTGGCTTCGCGAATAAATTTTAGACGCCACTCTGTGGCTGAAAATGAAAACAGAATATAAGCAATGATGGCAATGATGGTAATGGCTGCAAATATCCAGCCAAACTTGTAAAATAAAATTATCAGTACCAGGGTTATTTCAAATATTGTTGGTACAATATTAAAAATCATAAAACGCATAAGAAAACTGATACCGGTTGTTCCACGTTCAATATCTCTTGAAAGTCCACCAGTTTTTTTATTCAGATGAAAATCAATATCCAGATCATGGATATGTCGAAAAACTTTGAGGCCGATTTTCCTCATACTATGTTCGGTGACTCGGCCAAAAATAGAATCTCTAATTTCAGCTAACAACACCATAAGAAAACGAAAGGCACCGTAGGAAATAATTAGAGCCACTGGTACTACCAATAAATTTGCCGGATCGTCAGTAGAAAGTGACAGTGATTTTACGATTCGCCCAATAAATAGCGGCAGCTGCACAGTGGCAACTTTTGCCAATATCATGAACACAAGTGCTAAAAATACCCGACCTTTAAATTCTTTTAAATAAGGCAATAGCTGAAGTAGAATATTCCAGTTCAGGTGGGTATTTTTGTCAACAGTATCAGCACTTGGATGCATAAAATAATTTCAACTCAACAGGATACAATTCTATGCATCAGCATTAAAATAGTTTGTAATCTGGCCTTTAAACCGCTTCATCAATTGCTTTACTGATAACCGCTTCCACTTCTTCAGCTACCTCTTTTAGTGCTTCGGAGTCGGATAATTGCGATAGCATGGCTTTTGGACTGATCATGCCAATATAGTTGTTACCGTCTTTTTCATAAACCGAAACCCGGCAGGGGAGTGCCATATTCATTTCCATATCATCTTTCAACACTCTGGCGGCCTGGTGCGGGTTACAAACTTCGAGCACCTGGCATTGCTGTTCAAAAGGCACACCTTTTTTGTTCAAAGTAGCATGTAAGTTATGAATATGCATGACACCGAACTGGTTGGCAATGATAGACTTTTCCAGATCGGCAACTGCCTGATCAACAGTTTTACTGGTTTCTTTAATGTATTTCATAGCAATAACCTCATAGTATGCATTTTGAATAATTGGTTGCTAATTTGTGCAACAGATATTGGCTATGATAGTCTTATCGATTCATCCATTCAATAAGAGAACATAATAATGAAAAACTTCTTTAGTAAAATGATGGAAACAGATACATCTGGCTGGAGTAGCCTGCTACTTCGTGTTCCTCTGGGGTTAAGTTTTACCTTTCACGGTTGGGGTAAATTATTTAGTGAACATGGCACTGAAGGTTTTGCTGGCTTTTTAGCCAAAATAGGCATAGAACCCAGTTATCTGTTTGCTGTTCTAACTGGAATTACTGAGACTTTTGGCGGCATGCTAATTATCGTTGGTCTGTTTACCCGTTTCGCAGCAGCCTCACACGTTATCTTAATGACGGTGATTATCCTTAAGGTACATATACAGCAACCCATTTTCGGCCAGGGCAGCTTTGAATTACAGTTATTTATGCTTATTATGTCGGTGATTCTTCTGATACAGGGTGGCGGAAAATATTCAGTAGATGCAATGATTTCGGCAAAGAAGTAAATGGTTATAGTTTGACCTCAGTACACTACGATTATGGGCAGTAAGGTTCAATTTCTGCACAGAGCCAACCCTGCCCATATTTCCCGAATAATCAAACAATTACTATCCATATTCTATAAAATCATCAGGCGTTTGATCTCAATCAATTCATTCATAACGGTTTAATTTTACCATCTTTGAGTCAAATACTGTGAATGGGTTGTTTATCTTCATCTTCTAAACTATAATAAGAACTATTCGCATTTAGTTTTAATGTCTGGAAGGTTGTTAAATGCAGCAGCAGCAAATTAAGGATCTGGTACCACTTTCTGATGTAGGAGAGTCGGTTTGTGTTTTTATCAATGGTATCAATGGTTCGCCTAAATTGCAGGTTAAATTATTTAGCCTGGGTCTGGGTATCGGTAGTGCCGTGGAAATATTGAGGAATCGTAAAGGTGATGTTGTTTTGGCCAGGGGGCATAACCGCATTAGTTTAGGCCATGATGTTGCCAGCAAGTTATTAGTTACAGCCCAATAAATGAAGATAATACCATGAAAGCCTGTTGTGAAGATATTGCAGCACCTGTCGCTGATGAAGCAGGTACCGATTTTACCATTGCGCTTATCGGCAACCCGAATTCTGGTAAAACCTCACTATTTAATCGGCTGACAGGAACACGGCAGAAAACAGGGAACTGGCCGGGAGTAACCGTTGAAAAGAAATCGGGTTATTTCAAAATAGATCAGCATAAATTCAAAATTGTCGATCTCCCCGGCACCTATTCATTAGATGCAGCGGATACTTCCATTGATGAGCGCATTGCCAGGGGATACGTACAACATCATCGGCATGATTTGTTTATTAATATCCTTGATGCCACCACATTAGAACGTGGTCTCTATCTGACGCTACAACTGCGTGAGCAGGGTGTTCCTGTTATTGTATTATTGAATATGATGGACGTTGCCCGAAAACGCAACATGCATATTGACAGTAGTGAACTGAGCCGATTAATACAATGTCCCGTTGTTGAAGTGAGTTTGAAACAGGATAAGGAGCTGAACCAGCTACAACAGTTGATTCTTCAAAGTAGCACACACCCGGTTCCAGCTTTAGAAATACCCTATGCTGATGAGTTAGAGACGCTTCTGAAGGAATTTAGTGAAAAATTACAGTTAAATCGTCGACAGGCCATTAACCGACTACAGGATGATGGTGATGATGAAACGGTACAATTTTATCTGAAAAAAATTGTTGATGAAACACAGAAAAGTTTTTCCTATTTACGTGCAAAAAGTTATTTTTTACAGGCTCAACAGATCGCAGAAAAAGTGATCAGACAGGCAAAAGTTAATCGTTACACCATTTCCGATAGTGTGGATAAATGGGTGTTGGGAAGTTATACCGGTATACCAATATTTCTATTTATTATTTATCTGCTGTTCCTGTTTAGTATTAATATCGGCGGTGCATTTGTTGATTTCTTTGATTTAACCACCCAGGCACTTCTGGTTGATGGTCTTGGTCAGGGGTTGTTGTCCCTCGGCGTTCCTGAATGGATAAAATTGATTATTGCTGATGGTATCGGTAGTGGTATACAGGTAGTTGCCACATTTATTCCCATAATCGGTGCCCTGTATCTGTTTTTAACCGTACTTGAAGAATCTGGCTATATGGCTCGCGCAGCTTTTGTTATGGATAGATTTATGCGAAAACTGGGGGTGTCGGGGAAAGCCTTCGTGCCGCTTATCGTTGGTTTTGGTTGTAATGTCCCTGCCATCATGGCCACCCGCACCCTGGACAGTCAACGGGAACGCATTATGACCGTGCTGATGGCACCGTTTATGTCATGCGGTGCCCGTTTAACGGTTTATGCTTTGTTTGCCGCCATCTTCTTCCCCCGCGGCGGGCAGAATATTGTCTTTTTGTTGTATCTTACCGGAATTGGTTTTGCCATTTTAACGGCACTTATTTTACGTCATACGGTATTAAAAGGTGATGCCGATGATTTTATGATGGATCTACCTAATTATCAGCGCCCCGGTTTACAAAATATTGCCATTAACACCTGGAACAAATTAAAGGGTTTTGTCACAGGTGCTGGAAAAATTATTATTGTTGTGGTGATGTTGATTAATATTGTTAACAGCATTGGTACAGACGGTAGTTTTGGCAATCAAAATACCGATAAATCATTATTAAGTGCTACTGCCAGAACCATGACACCTATTTTCAGGCCAATGGGTATTACCAATGATAACTGGCCAGCAACCGTTGGAATATTAACAGGCGTACTGGCGAAAGAAGTTGTTGTTGGAACCCTGGATGCCCTCTATTCTTCCATTGATGACGTACCCGGCACCAGCCTGGAACAGAGCCCTTATGATTTATTGGCTCATTTGAAACAGGCGGCACAAACTGTGCCGAAAAATTTAAAAGAAACCTTGAATAACTTATCCGATCCCATCGGCCTGGGCACTTTGGCTCCAGCAGATAGTTTGCAACAGGTTGCTGTAGAACAGGATGTAAATATGGCTACTTTTTCTGCCATGAAAAGACGATTTGACGGAAAAATTGGTGCTTTCGCCTATATGCTGTTTGTATTGCTATATTTTCCCTGTGTTGCAGCAACCAGTGCCATGTACCGTGAGACCGGTAAAAACTGGGCGATGCTTGGAGTGATCTGGAGTACCAGCCTGGCCTATGGTACCTCGGTTATTTTTTATCAACTGGCTACTTTTTCTCGTCATCCTATACAATCGGTGTTATGGACTGTTTCTCTTTCACTCGCTTTTGTGCTGGGTGTTTATGTGTTATTTAAATCGGGTAAAAATAAAAATGAAATCCCGGTTAAAGTCAACTTCAGTTGAGGTATTGCTCACTGGAATTTAGACCAGTTAGTCTTCAGGTTCATCGGTGTCCACTTTCTTGAATTTTTTCAAGGTGTCATTAACACGCTGCTTGAAGGATATTGAGGACTCTTTGTTGGCTTTTTGACTACGAAGATGATTTTCAATTTCACTGATAATGTCATCAACATTGGCTGTGGCCTGATTTTGTTCTGACTCATCATGTCGATCAAACAGATTAATCCACTGGTCGGTTTTAAATCCCCAATTCATTAGTTTGTTAAATTCACTTTGTTGTGGCGCATTCTTGTTCACCAGATCAATGATTAACGCAATAATTGATACCGGGCTTAAAATAAGATCTCTGAGAGCATCAAGCCCGAGTTTTAATTGGAAAATAAGTAGACGTTTTACGGAAAGTTTTCGTTCAGGCATTGTTTACTCCATTGATTATGCATAAACCAAGCATACAAAAAAACCGGTTAAAAATCCGGCTTTTTTTGTAATAGAATAATATTATTGATTGAGAATATAATCTGTGAGAGATTTCGACGTTGTACACCAGAAACTTTGTCTTTCTCCACTTGCACACATATCAGCTTTTATTCTTTGTTGATTAGGCCAGGGGAACAGAGCTTCCTGGGTTTTGCTTCTGTCTATATATCGTTTGGAAATGTCAGCACCTGCACCACAATCGATATTGACACCTGAAGTTGTAGTTGTTGTTCCGACTTCTGTATTAATCATTGTGCAATTTCCGATAACTAAATTTGTCATTTTTGGTGAAATAACGAAGCCTCTGCCAACATCTCTGACATAAAAATCTTTTACTACATTCCCCGAAGTTGCCATATCAGGATCAAATCTCATGGCTCGATTATTATCTGTATCAGAAGCATGGTTCACTGCAATGTTACCAAGCCAGTAATTATTATCTGGAACAAAACCAATTCCAGAATGAGCTGGTTCATAAAAATCCCCACCATATCGCATTGCGGTAACTGGTGTGCCATAATCAAGACTTATGTTGTTTTCAATAGTCATTTCACTACAGGCATAGATAGAAAATGCAGCATTGGGTTCAGAGCTTTCATTAGGGGCAGTGGAATCCCAGCGGGCAACATTCCGACGAATAGTGTTATTGGTACCAGCAAAGCATTGAACCACATAACGACCCTCTCCATAGAACCATGAATCCTGGACAAGGTTGCCTGATCCACTAATTTTCATCGGAATTTTATGTTTATGAAATCCACCGTGTGAACAGGACATTGCAGTAAAAGTGTTGTTATTTCCTTTAACACTGCAAGTATCAGAATTTTCTCCGGCATGATGAACTTTGAGACCTTTTACGCTTGAATTAGAACCGTGTAATTGTAACAGAGCACCCGACCAGGCTACTCCTAAAGTACCACCTCCATCTATTTCAGCCGCTCCATCATTTACGGCTTTAACGTGAATGTCACTGGGGATATCCATAGCCTGCTGATAAATACCATCATTTAAACACAAAGTATCGCCTGGATTCAGGTTACTAAACGAATTAACAAAAGAATCCCCAGGGCTGATAGTCAGCGTACAACCGGCTACAACTACTACTTTTGTGACGGTAATAGTTACAGTGTCTGAAGCTGTAGCACCCTTGTCATCGGTAACAACAACTTCAAAACTGTAGTTCTCATCAATATTAGGATCTTGAAGAGAGGGTGCAGTAAAACTACTTTGACTATTATTTGCATCTGTTAATGATATGGTATTTCCAGATAGCTGATTCCATTGATAACTAACGATTGAGCCATCTGAATCTGACGCTGAAGCATCAAGGATAACATTGCTATTTTCATTGACGGTCTTATCAGAGCCAGCGTTAACAGTTGGTACAATATTTGTTGAGTTAGCGGTGACAATTACAGTGACAGTATCAGTTGCAGTTGCTCCGGCATCATCAGTAACTGTAATGCTGAAACTCAATGTCAATTCAGTTACTCCACCGGATAAAATCGGTGTTGTGAAATTTATATTTGGTGAATTATTGCCTGTAAAATTGATTGGAGTACCAGATATTTGTTGCCATGAATATAATGTTATTGTTCCATCACTGTCATTGGCTGAAGCTGTGAGGGCAACAGTAGTATTTTCAGGCACAGAAAGATCATTCCCTGCGTCTACCTGAGGAACAGAATTTTGTGGTAAAGCTGAAACATTTATAGTTACTGCATCTTCAGCGGTTGCACCGTCATTATCAGTAACCGTTACTACAAATGTTAAGGAAATAGGGCTTTGATTGTTGGTCAGATCGGGAGCTATAAAGTTGGCCGTAGCTGTGTCAGCTGCACTTAGAGTGACATTAATACCTGAAGTCTGCCTCCAACTATATGTAGTGATATTTCCATCTGAATCACTAGCTGATGCAGTGAGGGTAACACTGGAATTTTCGTTGACAGACTGATTAGCTCCAGCATCTACAGTTGGGGCAATGTTATCAGGCGGTTTGTTGCCAGGTGTATCGGTGGTAACTTTATCGCTTACTCCGCCGCCACAGGAAGACATTAGCAGGACTGCTAAGATTGTTAGAGAACAAAAAACTATATTTTTTAGTTGCCTAATACGTAAATAAATGTTCATAAAACCTCAGAAAATAGTATTACATCGAGTTATTTATAGATTTTTAACGGCTATACAAGACATGGTATAGTTAATTATTCATGAAACTAAACCTGTTAACAGGAAATATGAGCAATTCATCACATATCCCCTGTATATTAGTCTTAAAGTGTGAACACTATCACTGTCAGATTTTCTTCATACATGGACTGGTCAAGGATGACTATGAAAGACAATCTTAATATTGCATCAATCGGTTACCCCTATAATATAGCCAGTTATAATTAAACGGAGTTCAAATTCTCTATTTTGATGTCAGCTTAAAAATTTCGAGGAATTGGACAGTTTTAATTTTTCACAATGTTGGGTTCGTTTTAACGATAGAATGTGACATGATGGATTTATTCTCAATTTTAAGCTATCTAGATTTAATATGAAATCATTTACATTAACTCCTGGTACACTACCCATATTAATCAGCATGCCGCATAATGGCTTTAAAATACCTTCACAGATTTCAGGAGTGATGGAACCTTATGCAACAAAAAGTCGTGATACGGACTGGTTTATAGATGAGTTGTATCGTTTTGCTATTTCAGCTGAAATAAGTACTTTAAAACCTGAGTTTTCAAGGTATGTGATTGATCTGAATAGATCGCCTGATGACATTTCACTTTACCAGGGGAGTGATAACACAGAACTATGTCCAACTACTCAATTCGACAACTATCCCATTTATTTAGACAATTGGCAACCCACTCAACAAGTCATTGAAGACAGATTACAAAAGTACTGGTTTCCTTATCATCAGACATTGCAAGGTGAACTTGAAAGACTCAAACAACTGTATCCTGTTGTCGTTCTGTTTGATGCTCATTCAATCGCATCGAAAGTACCCCGGTTCTTTAAAGGTCAATTAGCCGATTTTAACTTTGGTACCAACGATGGGAAAAGTTGTTCTGCTGAATTACTTGAAAAAATAAAGCAGGAATTATCTCTGGATGGGTATTCATCTGTGTATAATGGCCGCTTTAAAGGGGGCTATATTACCCGTCATTATGGTAAACCTGCTCAAGGTATTCACAGTATTCAGTTAGAGCTATCACAGGCAACCTACATGAATGAGAATGATCTGAGCTGGAATGTTGCCAAAGCTAACAAAGTCATACCTCATCTAAAACAATTAATCAAAATCATTAACGACTGGATA
>DRNA01000286.1 GCA_011322365.1 Aeromonadales bacterium
ACATTGTCCGAAAAAAAAGCACTTAACATTGCTGTTGTTCATTATAGGCTTACTTTACCCATATCTACAGTATAACCTCAGCAGAAGTCAGATAAATTTAATTCCAGAGTATCAACAAAACATTCTGGTAAGCGGATATGTGAAATCAGTTAAGCATGAATCAGACAGGTTTTTAAGCCTGACCCTGTCCCTTTATAGTTTGGCCGACCACTCCATAGGCTCCATCTGGCGTCCACAGATTAAACTCAACTGGTATTCACCAACCAGAGAACCAGAACCAGGTGAAAAATGGCAATTTAATGTCAGGTTAAAACCCATTCACGGTACTGCCAACCCTTTTTCTTTTGATTATGAACGTTGGGCCTGGTCCAATCACATCATTGCAAGTGGTTATATTTTAGATTCATCCCGGACCCATAAACTTAAAACATCGAATTCTTTGCTGGTGTCTTTCATCCACAGTTGGCATAAACAGATCAAAACTACCCTTGATAAAGACCCATCGCTGGATTCAAATGGTGTCCTGCAAGCTTTTTTACTTGGAAACAAACAGCAACTTTCGGAAGAGTTATATACTTCGTTTCGACATTCTGGCCTGGCGCATTTACTCGCTATTTCGGGCTTGCACATTGGTATGATTGCTTTTTTCAGTCTTTTTCTGGTAGAGATACTCTGGAAACGTTCCAATAGATTATGTCTCTGGTTGCCCGCACAATCCGCTGGGTTAATATCGGGGTTAATTGCAGCCTTTCTCTATATGGAGTTAAGTGGGGCATCAATTCCAACCGTCAGGGCATTTACCATGTTGAGTATATTTACGCTGTTAAAATGGAATCGCATAAACTGGGGACTGCTTCAGATTATACTGGCTACAGGGTGTGCACTTGTTGTGATTGATCCGGTTATTATTATCAGTGTTTCTGCCTGGTTGAGTTTCGGAGCAGTCAGTATGATTGCTTTATTGTTACGTTGGCAACAACGGGGCTCGGTATTATCCAGAATAATAACCTGGAGTAAATTGAATCTGGGGATCTGGCTGGGAATGATACCATTTTCGCTACTGTTATTTGGTGGCGTTGCCGGCTTTGGGTTTATGGCAAATCTTATCGCTATTCCCATAATGACTTTCTGGGTAATGCCGACTTTACTTGTTGGTAGTATAGCTTCCCTGTTTAGTACTGATTTAGCATTACTCCTCTGGAAAGGGACTGAGCAGGGAGTTGATATTATTATCAGCCTGAGTCATGTATTGGAAAAGGGCTTCCTACAGGTACCTTTACTATTTCCTGAATATTATCTGTTGGCATTCCTTATTTTTTTGTTATTGGTTTCCAGCGCATTTTCTCTGCGTAACTTGTCATTAATTATTGTTACTATTGTGCTAGTTGATGTCATTATATTTCCCAAACAGGGTGTTGGTATTCAGGGGGCACGTTTGATTGCTTTTGATGTTGGTCAGGGTCTGGCAGTGTTATGGGAATATCCGGATGATGGAGGTAGGACTCATCGGCTCATGTATGATACAGCTGGTTCTAAAGATGATTTTATTATGGGAAACAATAGTTGGTTACCTTATTTCCAGAAGCAGAATATTGCATCTGTTGATACTGTGATTGTTAGTCATAAAGACAATGACCATTCCGGTGGGTTAACTTTATTATCTAATGAGATAGCGGTGGGTAAAATATATACTTCATTTGCTGTTAGCAGCCTCCCTGTATCTCAATGCCGTTCCCAGCTAAACGTGCTCTCTGGTAGCAGGCTAAAGATACAGTTCCTTTCTCCAGATAGCCAATTGTATCGCTATCGCAGTCTTTCGACTAATAACCTGTCCTGTGTTACTGAAGTTCACTGGTATCAATCGACAGTTCTGTTACCAGGTGATATCGAGACCTTTATTGAGAACAGACTACTACAACAAAAAAAATTATCTCCTGTCGATGTGCTTATAGCACCTCATCATGGTTCACTTACATCCTCATCTACGAAATTTGTGGAAACATTGAAGCCTCGGGTGGTCATTTTTTCAACGGGATATAAAAATCGATTTCAGTTTCCACGACAGGCGGTAATAGACAGATATAAATCTACCCATAGTTTGCAATTTAATACGGCATTAGATGGTGCCATTATCTGCCAGTGGGATAAAGCAGGGAACTTTAAACACTGCAAAGCCAGCCGTGAAAATTATTGGGGTAAATGGCACTGGAAAGTGTCAGAAACTGAGCAGGCAACTCCTTGAGGATAGAATTTACAGGCGAAACGGTGACTGAATAGTGATAAAGGATCTTAAAATTGTTGGCCATCTATGTTACATTGACCTCACCATTTGTATGAGGAGTTTACATTGTGTGGGAGCTGTTAAAAGCAGGCGGAATTTTGATGATACCACTGGGTCTGCTGTCGGTTATATCTCTGGGCATTATTGCTGAAAGATTCTGGGTATTACGCAAAGAACGTGTATCACCAAGGCATCTGGTAGCACAGGTATGGACCTGGTTTAAAAAAGGACAGATCAATAAAAAGAACCTGGGTATCCTTCGAGCAAATTCTCCCCTGGGCGAGATTCTGGCCTCTGGTTTATTAAATCATAAACATGGTCGTGAGGTAATGAAAGAAAGCATCAGAGATGCTGGACGCCTTGTTAACCTGCGCCTTGAACGATTTCTCAACTTTCTGGGAACTACCGCTGCGATATCTCCATTAATTGGTTTGTTAGGTACGGTTATCGGTATGATTAGAGTGTTCAATGTCATTACTACCCAGGGTGTAGGCGATGCGAATGCATTAGCTGGAGGTATCTCCGTTGCATTGATTACAACCGCTACGGGACTTGTTGTAGCCATTCCTGCCTTTATGTTTTTCCGTTTTTTTGAACGTCGAGTTGATGAATTAATTGCCAGCATGGAAGAAGAAGCTCTCAAGCTGGTTGAAGTTCTTCATGGTGAAAGAGATAGTGAAGGCCTCTAATGTTTTATCGTAAAAGAAAAGATGAACTGACTTTAAATTTAACACCATTAATTGATGTTGTTTTTTTATTACTCATCTTTTTCATGGTCTCCACAAGTTTTACCCGAGAGACACAAATAGCACTGAGTCTACCTACAGCTGATGGCGAGTCTTCAGAGAAATCAACTGATCTGGTTGAAATTAATATTGATATTAATGGCAATTATTTTGTTAATGGACAGGGGTTAGTGAACAATCAGAAAGCTACATTAATTAAGGCGCTTAGGCAAATTGCAGGCGTGGACAAAAATAAGCCAGTTATTATCAGTTCCGATGCTAAAACATCTTACCAAAATGTTATTACTGCAATGGATGCGGCTGGGCAGGCGGGTTACAATAACCTTAGTCTTGCCACAAGGAAAGGCGATGATGATTCCTGATGAGTAAGCTGGAAAAGATAATTACTCAAGCATGGTATCAAAATAAAAAATGGATTTTAATTTTCTATCCACTGGAACTGTTTTTTTCTCTGGCTCAAAAAATAAGGCGTTTTTTTTATAACACTGGTTTGTTCAAATCCTATCGTGCAGATGTTCCGGTAATTGTAGTGGGTAATATTCTTGTGGGCGGAACAGGAAAAACACCTTTAGTGATGGAGCTTGTCAGCGTGTTAAAATCTGCGGGTTATTCGCCAGGCATTATTACTCGAGGTTATGGCGGAGAATGCAAAAAATATCCACTTGTAGTTAACAAACAAAGCACAGCCAGAGAAGTGGGTGATGAAGCTATTTTGTTGTATCGAAATACTCAGGCGCCAGTTGTAGTCGATAGCAATAGAAAACGTAGTGCCAATAAAGCAACTCAATTGGGTTGTGATGTTATAGTCTCGGATGATGGCTTGCAGCATCTTTCTCTGAAACGTGATATTGAAATAGTTGTTTTTGATGGTCAGAGAAAGCTGGGTAATGAACACCTGTTACCTGTTGGTCCTCTTCGGGAAAATACAAACCGTTTAAATTCGGTTGATTTTATATTTATAAATGGCAAACAGAATATCTCTCTTTTGCAACAGTGGAAATTCAAAAGTTTTCGACTGGATATAAAGCCAGTGACTCTGGTTGATATTTCCAGTAAAAAAGAACGTGGCATCCATTCGTTAAAAAATAAAAAGATCCATGCACTGGTAGCAATCGGCAATCCGTTGAGATTTATACAGACGCTTAAATTTTTAGGTGCCGATGTTTTGCCACATGTGTTTGATGACCACTATTTTTTTACTATTAATGATATTCCAAAAGATAAACTACCAGTAATTGTAACTGAAAAAGATGCAGTCAAAATTGAAGTGTTACCACTTACTGGTATTGAGTATTTAAAAATATCTGCTCAGTTACCAGAAGCGTTTAAAATTCAATTGCTAAAAAGATTATCTCACCTCATAAGTTTTAATAAAAACAGGCTGGAAAAATGAATTTTACAGTGATCATACCATCGCGATATCAATCTAGCAGATTGCCTGGTAAGCCTTTAATAGATCTTGCAGGTTGCTCCATGATTGAACGTGTCTGGATTCAGGCAACTAAAAGTGGGGCTAATAAGATTATCATTGCAACTGATGATCGACGCATAGAGGATGCATGTTCGGGTTTTAATGCCAATGTCTGCCTGACCAGTTCATTGCATCAATCCGGAACTGACAGGCTGGCTGAGGTCATTGAGAAAATGTGCATCCCTGAGGATGAGATTATTATTAATGTTCAGGGTGATGAACCACTTATTCCAGTTGAAAATATAGTCCAGGTGGCAACACTTCTTGAAAAAGACCCCGACGCTTTTATGGCGACACTGTCAACACCGATCACCTCTATTGATGAATTTAAAGATCCTAATGTGGTTAAGGTTGTGGCAGATAATATTAACAATGCACTCTATTTCAGTCGTTCGGCTATACCCTTTGATAGAGATAACACGCAGAAAAGTGAACTCAGAATAACATCTGTTTATCAACGGCATATTGGTCTTTATGGTTATCGTGCGGGCTTTTTAAAAACTTTCAGTAACTGGGAACCTTCAGATCTTGAGCAGCTAGAAAAACTGGAGCAGTTACGCGTACTTTCTCACGGATATAAGATTAAAATCGAACAGGCAAAAATAGCACCACCGGCTGGTATTGATACGCATGAAGATGTTGCACGCGTGGAGAAATTGTTAGCACTATGAAAAAAATAAAAGTATTGTTTGTCTGTATGGGGAATATTTGTCGTTCTCCCACTGCTGAAGGATGTTTTCGGAAACATCTGGCCAATAATGATCTGTTAAACCGGTTCGAGGTGGATTCTGCCGGTACTATTGCTACACATTCAGGAGAGCAGCCCGATCCGAGATCTCGTGCAACAGCATCGTCAAAAGGTATTGACCTTTCATTTATCAAAGCCCGGCAGGTTGTAGCTGGTGATTTCCATCTCTTTGATTATATTATTGCAATGGACTCTGATAATTTAAACAATCTGAAACGTCTTCAGGATAATAATTCTACAGCAAAGCTAAGTTTATTATTGTCCTGGGATGATAATACAGATGTATCTGATGTACCTGACCCCTATTATGGAGGAAGCAGCGGTTTTGAAGATGTTTTTAATCTGCTAGACAGAGCGACTTTGGCTTTCATTAAAAAAATCATTCAGCTTTAGGCTCTGTCATTAAATAACGGTGTAGCAATGTTTATTTCTCGATTTTACGATAAGATGATGGCTGGTATTGAACGAAAATGCCTGCGGCAATGGCGCCAGTCGTTGTTATCAACTGTTAGCGGTCAGGTTTTAGAAATCGGTGCAGGTACGGGTGCAAATTTAGTTTTCTACAGTGATAAAGTTGAACAACTTATTTTGTCTGAACCCGATGATGATATGCGCAAACAACTCAAGCAAAAAATCGTACAATCATCTATACAAAATATTATAGGGCACCTCTATTAATTGATTATGCCCTCTGCGTGACCTGAAGCCTGTAGCTGTAAGGCGCGAGCCGCAGCATAATGGTTATTCCCTTATCAAGGTTCGTAACGCAGCAGATGCAGGCTTCAGGCCGCGCCCTCCGGGGCTTTACACCCTGTCCAGACTCTGCGTTATGTTTTCTCACCAGGCAATAAGCATGCTTTCAAAAACATGCCTTGATTCTGAACAGGGTGTAAAGCCAGAGGGTACAAGCAATTAATAGAGGTGCCCTATAGTTAATAATTATAAGGCTGAATCGCTGCTGATTGCTGAAAACTCATTAGATTATGTTGTCAGTACGTTGGTGTGTTGTTCAGTGAAAGACCTGCAGGGTTCTCTGAATGAAATTAATCGCGTGTTAAAACCGGGCGGTCGATATATTTTTATGGAACACGTTGCGGCGAATGATGGCAGCCGATGTCGCCGTTGGCAAAATCGAATTAATCCATTCTGGAAAAGAATGGCCGGTAATTGCCACTTATACCCGTGCTCCCTGGAAATGCAGGATTTCAGAGTTTCAGTGGAAAACCAGGTCAAGGCCTCGCTTGAAGGGAATGATGGATCATTTACAAGAGCGATAACGCAGGACTGGGTTTCCACTGAAGCTCCCGTAGGGCAAGCCTAGAAGCGTCCATCTTCTTTGTTATGAAAGCTGGATTTAGAATGACTAATACGGCGCTTTCAAGCCTCGAATATGGACGCTTCTAGACTTGCTGAAACCTGCATTTCCAGGGAGCACGGGTATATACAGAGAGATTGAGTCTGCCATTAACTTATGTGGCTTTAATATGGTAGATATTAAACGTGAAAATATGGCCACATCTTTTGCATTGGTCAGACCGACAATACGTGGTGAAGCCATGAAAATCTCAGCTGATTAAAAAAGGGAGGTCAAACCTCCCTTTTATATTTTTATTCAGATGAGCCGGGTTTGACCGGTGGACTGAAACTACTTTGAGTGGTCGATTTAACTGCTGTAGTAACCTTTTCTACAGTGGGTTCTGCCTGTTTGGCTTTTGGTTTATAAGCAGCTTCTATTTTATCTGCTTTAAACTGAGGTTTGCTTGCACCACTTGATGCCACCGTTGTTGCTTCTTTAGGCTTAAGCTCGGGTTTTATTTTTTCAGGCTGAGTCACAGATTTTCTTTGAACCCTGGTTGTATCATTGTTATTGTCGGAGGTGCTTTCTGCTACTTTTTTTTCTGAAGCGACAGGTCGGCTTGCAGCGGATGAAGAGGCGGCGGGTTCAGATTGTTTAACCTCGGCAGGCTGCGCAGAGACTTTTTCAGGCTGTTTTTTTAAAGTGTTTTTTTCAGAAACACTTTTTGCTATCTTCTCTTTTTTGGTCACTCCAGTATCTGGCTTTGGTGTTTTAGCAGCTGATGATTGCTCAGGATCTGGTTTTGATTCTGAATTATTGCCCTTGGTGATTTCTTCGTTATAATTGGTGATACGAGTATCCACAATCGCTGTTCGAATAGCACTTTGAACCGTTTTGGGTTTAGGCCTTTCGACGGGTGTAGGAATGACCTGATCGGTCATTGGTGCTTTCACAGTTGAACGTTTATATCTGTTACCACCGAGGTGAGAAGGTACTTTACGTTTACGCTTGGAATTATTATCAGTTGAACTTTCAACTTTTCCATTTCCCGGTTGAGTATTATCTGTCTCAGTCGGTTCCTTTTTATCACCAGGAATACCAGCAGATGTTTTCGATTCAGCTTGTTCTTCGAATGCTTGCTCACTTAGCGGCTTTTGAGTTGCAGATTTTGCAGGAACCGCTGATTCTGTTTTAGATACTTTCACTGAAGTAGCATCAGCTTTGGAAGTTATGTCTGTTTTAATTTCAGTTTGAGTAGCAGGGCGGTCCTGTTGCTTTGATTTTTCAACAGTAGTCTTGCTGTTTGACTGTATAGCTTTATCCTTTTGTGCTGACAGGTTTTTCTGAGAACTGGATTTTGATGAAGTTGATTCAACCATAGTCTCGTTAGCTGCGGTTTTGTCGGAGTTACTTTCCAGTAAATTTTCCACCGGGCGAGTACGCCTTGCTTCCCTTGATTTTCTTGGCGGACGGGGAGCAGCAGTTCTTGCCTGTTGCGATTTTGCATTCTGCTCAGACTGAGGTTGTCTGGAAGTCGTGCTTTCTGGCTGTTTGTCCTGCTGTCTTGTCGGTTTCTTTTGAGGTTTAGCCTGGTTACGACTGTTTTTATTTACCTGCTTCTGCCTGTTATCTGTTGAAGCGTTTTTCTGATTCTGGTTTCGATTCTGATTTTGATTAGTATTTCTTCGATTCTGGTTTCGATTATTCCGAGGCTGATTACGTGTATTATTAGTATTTCGAGTATTGGGTCTACGATTAGCACGGTTTTGAGGCTTCCTTTCAGGATGTTGCTCCTGTACGCTGGAACCAAACATGGCGCGCCAGACCCGGGTAAATAACCCGGGCTCTGCTACCGATTGAGTCGCAGCTGGTTTCTCTTTTTTAACAACAGGCATCGGCGCTACGGTATCTGATGGCAAGCCTTTGATAGCTGGTTTTTCAATATTTTCAGCTTTATTTAAAACGGGTTCATAACGTAGCTCTGGAGCAGTTTCCACTGATTCATAGCTGGCTTCCTGGGAAGTTTCATCTCTTTTTAAACGATCAACTTCGTAATGTGGTGTATCCATATGTGGATTTGGCAGAATAAGAATTTGTGTGTTGTGACGTTTTTCCAGCTTGCCAATAATTTCACGCTTTTCATTTAATAAAAAGGTGGCTACTTCTACAGGCAGAGTGGCTCTTACCTGGTAAGTTGCAGGCTTTGTTGCTTCTTCTTCCAGAAGACGGAGTATCGATAAAGACAATGATTCTACACTACGAATGCGACCATGCCCGGTACATCTTGGGCAGACAATTTTGCTGGATTCGCCAAGTGAAGGGCGTAATCGTTGTCGTGACATTTCCATCAGACCGAATCTGGATATTCGACCCACCTGTATACGCGCTCTGTCATTGCTGAGTGCATTTCTCAAACGAGTTTCTACTTCCCGCTGGTGTTTACTGACAACCATATCGATGAAGTCTATAACGACAAGACCACCCATGTCACGTAAACGTAATTGACGGGCAATTTCATCCGCAGCTTCGAGGTTGGTATTATAGGCGGTGTCCTCAATATCAGCACCTTTAGTTGCTCTGGCCGAGTTAATATCAATAGAGACCAGTGCTTCTGTTGGATCAATTACGATTGAGCCACCGGATGGTAGCCTGACTTCTCGTTGAAAGGCTGATTCAATCTGCCCTTCTATTTGAAAGCGATTAAAAAGTGGAACAACTTTATCCTCATAAAGTTTAATTTTATTAACAAAATCTGGACGAACATGTTTTAGATGTTGAACTGCACGTTCATAGGCTTCCTTTTCATCAATAACTATTTCACCAATATGAGGGCGGAGATGATCACGAATGGCTCGAATAATGACATCACTTTCCTGGTGAATCAGAAAAGGGGCTGGACGCTCAGAAGCCACTTCCTGAATAGCTTCCCATAATTTAACCAGAACCTGTAGATCCCAGGCAAGCTCTTCTTCACTTTTACCAACACCGGCTGTGCGTACGATAACACCCATGCCTTTTGGCAGGTGAATATTCCTCATAGTATCTTTTAATTCAGTACGCTCTTCACCTTCTATCTGACGTGAAATTCCGCCTGCTCTGGGATTGTTAGGCATGAGTCCCAGATAGCTGCC
>DRNA01000287.1 GCA_011322365.1 Aeromonadales bacterium
GGATGTCGCTCTGGCACTGGCCGGATACAATGCCGGAGAAAAAGCAGTAGATCGATATAAAGGCATTCCGCCATATAAGGAAACGCAAAATTACGTTAAGCGTATTTTGAAAATCTACGGTAAAAAATACCATCCTTATGAAAAGTCTCTATCCTTTAACAGCCATTTTAAATAATCGTAACCGTCAATTAAAACCCACCTTCAAAAATTATCTCAAGCCGGTCAGACTATGATCTTCAATTCACAATCCGGAGAGATAAATGACCCCAGCCAATTCAAAAGATGCTTCGATGAAGCTTCACATCTAGGCGTGCCAAGCCAGTAAATTAAGTTAGGCAGCCTATTGCCAACAACGTAATATCCCCACTCATATTTTTAGCTATTATCGTAAGAAACTGGGGTATGTTACGCCATCTAAAACAGACAGTGGCAATAACCAGCTCATTCCAGTCAACCTGCTGGCTAAGTCCATCAATTCAGAGTCAATAAAAATAAGTCACACCAATGGTTTTAGTCTGGAAATTAATTCTGATAAGGATCTAAATCAGATAAAGCCTGTCCTGGAATGACTCAGGACGGTTTCATGATAAATGGTATCCCAGTCAATCAGGTGTATCTGGTTTCTAGTGTCACTGATATGAGAAAAGCTACGCAGGGATTATCACTGTTTGTTTCAGAACAATTGGAGATGGCAGTGACTTTGTTTTTTGTAATCGCCAAAGGCGATAATCTCAAAATTCTCTATTGGGAACGTAATGGTTTCTGGCTTTACTACCGCACCCAGGAAAAAGGTAAGTTTCAGTGGCCGAGCGAAAAAGACCCACAAACACTTTCATTAACCCTGCGAGAAAAACAATGATTACTGGATGGTTTATCCTATACACAGCGCGTTTACATCCAGTTCTCTGGCGACTACTGAAACCGACTTTACTGACTCGATAGCCAACTGTACTGCCGATTCTCTGAATTCCGGGGTATAGCTCTTTGCTTGTCTTGGTTTATCTGTCATTTTGAACACACTCACTTTTTAAAAGTATTTTAAGTTGTGTGTCCGGAATAGTATAGCTACATCAGTGTTTTCTCCCATTCAGGATAAAAGACCTGGTTGAAATCATCGATATTACAATACAATTCATCTATAGTAGTCACTTGCCTGTTCCTTGTTCAAATTCATTTGATTTGGTCATTAAATGATCTGATCGAGAAACAGGCATTTAGTTCAATATTTTTTAGTTCTTATCCAGAGTTCAGGTTAATATCTCATTTCAGGTTTGACACATTACGCCCTGTTTACTAATCTCAGTACATGAGTTTTAAAATATCAGCGCATACTGTTAAGGGGGTTCTGTATCGATTCTTCTCTGCAAGATTCATGAATATTAATTATCTGATAATTTTATTTATACTGTTATTAATAAATCCATCTTTAGCCGATAATTCAATTATTAATAATAATTCCAATCACGTAAAAACTCATCTTAATCTCTCCCTTGAGGAAAAAACATGGTTAGTTCAGCATCCTGTCATTGAAGTGGGTATTGACCCGTCATTTGCCCCTTTTGAATGGCTGGATAACAATCAGCAGCTTCAGGGAATGTCTGCGGATTACCTGACTCTGATACAGAATATTCTCAAAGTAAAGTTTAAAATCAAAAAAACGGTCAGCTGGCAGGAAACCCTTGATCTGGCAAAGGCCAATCGTCTGGACATGTTTTCAGATGCAAACAAAACCCCAGAACGAGAAAAATATCTGCTATTTTCTGAACCCTATATAGAGACTCCTATTGTTATTATAAATGATATTCAGAAAGGTTTTATAGGCAGTATCAGTTACCTGAAAGGTAAACGTGTGGTCCTTGAAAAAGGCTTTTTTCTTAATGACTTAATAAAATCACATTACCCGGATATTAAAATAGTTAATGTTGCAAATGGTTCAGAAGCTCTCCAATACCTTGATTATAGGCTGGCCGATGCTTATATCGGAGATGCCATCTATAGCAACTTTCTTATTCAGAAAAACAACCTGCTTAACCTGCGTATTTCTGGTCATACCGGGTATAAAAATCAGCATCGCTTTGCCGTACCTAAAGATAAAGCAGTTTTATTATCCATTTTGAAAAAAGCATTAAAGCAGATTAGCAATAAACAAAAAGATCAGATCCTTTTTAAATGGCGAGGTATGCATATACAGCAGGGTATTTCTCTTAGAAAACTTATTTATATTGGCATTGCCATTGCCCTGTTATTTGCCCTGTTCACTTACTGGCTATTCCGTCTAAAAAAAGAAATCCATCAGAGAAAGAAAATAGAACAGGCATTAATTGAAAGTGAAGCCCGTTTTCGAAATGTTTTTGAAGCCACTGATGCCATTGCTGTACATGGGTACAATAAGCACCGGGAGGTTATTTACTGGAATCCCGCCAGTGAACAGCTGTACGGTTATAGCAAAAACACAGCGCTTGGGAAAAAACTGGAAAATCTGATTATTCCGGATGAGATGCGTGAACCGGTTATACAGAGGATCAATGACTGGATTGATAATGGACATCCTATTCCCTCTGCCGAGTTAACACTTAAAAAATCAGATGGTAGTCCTGTTGATGTTTTCTCCAGTCATGTACTGCTTAAAAACAGCAACAATGAAGCTGAGCTGTACTGTATTGATATAGACATTAGTCTGCACAAAAAACAGGCCCGAAAAATTGAGTATCAGGCTTATTATGATACCTTA
>DRNA01000288.1 GCA_011322365.1 Aeromonadales bacterium
AAAAAATATCCCTTATCTGACTCTTCATCGCATTAATCTGGATAAATTATCCCATCTGGCTGATTTCGAAAAGGATATGCTGGAAAGGACTGTTCTTAGAAATCTGGAAAATCTTGAAGACTTATCCAGTACAGATTTTTAAACTGTATATACCCATATAAAATAAAAGTGGCAACTTCATAATCTAATCAGTAGAATCCATGCATGCTTCATCTCAGAAATCTCTGTGAAACTATGATTAGATATATAATTAGATATCTAGAAAAATTTAAAACAGTCTCCAGCAATAGATTATTGGTATATGTTTCGGTATTTTTCATACTATTTTGCAATAATAGTTTCTTTAGTAATGTTCTCACCATTTACCCTCTCAATGCTAACAACCTGTTTTTTATCGTTTCATTGGCCATTGTATTTACTGCAGCTTTGGTACTGTTACTCTCGGTTTTTTGCTTTAAATATACCATTAAGCCAATACTCATTACCTTATTACTGGTCAGTTCTTTAGCCGCCTATTTTATGGACAGTTACAACACCATTATTGATGAAAATATGGTGCAAAATATTATAAATACCGATTTTCATGAATCGTTGGATTTATTCAGTTTTAAACTGGTGCTTTATCTTTTTTTCTATGGCATTTTACCATCGATTTATGTCTATAAAGTCCATGTTAATTATTTGTCTTTTTGGAAAGAAGTTATTGCAAGGGTCAAACTTATAGCGGGTATGTTACTGACTATGGTAATAAGCATTGCACTGCTTAGTGATTTTTATAGCTCTTTTTTCAGGGAGCATAAACCGTTGCGCTATTATTCAAATCCTGGATATTATATTTTCTCAACAACAAAATATGTCTCAAGTTTTTTTAAGTCTGCAACAATGGAATTTAAGGAAATTGCGGAAGATGCAAAAAAACTGGGTTCCAACGATAATCGTAAGCTGGTTATTTTTGTGGTAGGAGAGACTGCACGGGCGGACCGTTTTTCATTAAATGGCTATAAAAGAGAGACTAATCCCGGGTTGGAAAAAGAAAATGTAGTGAGTTTTAGCAACTTCTGGAGTTGTGGTACCACAACTTCAGTTTCTGTTCCCTGTATGTTTTCAAGTGTTGGCGAAAAAGATTATGATAAGGAAGTCATTTTGCATACAGAAAATGTGTTGGATATTTTGCAACGGGTTGGTGATAACATCTTGTGGCTGGATAACAACTCGAGTTCAAAAGGTGTCGCCGACAGAGTACCTTACCAGAGTTATAAAAGCCCTGATGTAAACCCTGTTTGTGATAGTGAATGTCGTGATGTTGGCATGTTAGCTAATTTACAGGAATATATTGATAAAACCAGAAAGGGTGATATCTTTATTGTACTTCATCAGATGGGAAATCATGGGCCGGCATATTATAAACGCTATCCTGAAGCATTTAAAAAATTCAAACCGGTATGTAAAACCAATCAGCTTGAAGACTGTAGTTCTGAAGAAATTAATAATGCCTATGATAA
Source organism: Aeromonadales bacterium (assembly GCA_011322365.1). GTDB lineage: Bacteria > Pseudomonadota > Gammaproteobacteria > Enterobacterales > DRNA01. Next base: position 1,503 of record DRNA01000288.1, read on the forward strand.
TGCAATACGTTACACTGATTATTTCCTGGTAAAAACGATCGATTTTCTGAAAAAGAATTCAGAATTTCAAAGTGCCATGCTGTATGTGAGCGACCATGGCGAATCCCTGGGTGAAAATAGACTATATCTGCATGGGTTACCAAATTTTATAGCCCCCGATGTGCAACTGCATGTCCCGGTAATTTTCTGGGCAAGCAAAAATAATAGACAGTTTAATTTAGAACAATTACTGCAACAGAAAAACAGAAAGCTTTCTCATGATAATTTGTTTTCAACAATATTAGGGATGATGGATGTGAAAACCAAGGTTTATCAACCATCAATGGATTTTTTAAGGTCAGAAGGCACTAAATAAAAGCTCGGAAAAGGTATCCACTATAAAGATTTTCTATCTCACACTAAAACCTTTGTCATTCCGAGCCACTAAACCCTTGTCATTCCGAGCGAAGTCGAGGAATCTTATGCCGAGCCTCAAGATCCTTCAACTACGCAACGCTACGTTTAGGATGAAAGATTGTTTTTTCTTGTAACTCGACACTCGCAACACGACACTAAATTCCTTGTCATTCCGAAAAAGTACTTACATGATGGATATTATTTGAGAATATTTATTTAGAGAATAATAGCAGTGTCTTTAAGGATTAATTATCAGGGTTAACCTTTTTTCGTAAAGTTTTTGTTTTAGATTTTCTGTTTTTACTCTCCAGGCGTTTAATTTTAGCGCTATATTTAGGTTTTGTAGCAATTCTTGGTTTGTCTGTCTTTATGGCCTGAATAATTAACTGCTTTAAACGATCAAGAGCGGCTTCTCGATTTTTTTCCTGAGTACGGAATTGTTGTGCTTTTATTACAATGATACCATCTTTGGAAATTCTTGAATCCTTTAAGCAAAGTAAGCGTTGTTTGATATCATTTGCTAATGAAGAAGACTGTATATCAAAGCGCAAATGGATCGCTGAGGAAACCTTATTTACATTTTGACCACCCGCACCCTGTGCACGGATGGCGCTCAGGTGTATTTCCTGAATTGGAATGGAAAGAGAGTCTGTGAGGAATAAGTTACACATTTAGATTGCCAGGGTTTGAGCCAGTTCATTCACTTCGGGTAGTTTAGAAGTGATTTTAGTTATTTGATTATCCAGTTGGTTTTTTGAATATCCGGAAATTTCAAGTAATTGTTCCGTTAATCGATCAGGGATACAGTCTTCAGTGCCCAGTTGCAGCAATTTTATCATTTTAGATAATAACACTATAATTTGTGAGGCAATGCTGGCATTTTCAAGTTCCAGTTGGCCAACTGTTTGGCAAACCACTTGTGGCAGTCCCCAATGTGTCAAAACTAATGAGCCCATTTCGGCTAATGATAAACCAAAAATTTTATTTTCGAATTGTGAAAAATTCACTTCATCTATTTCATTAATCGTTTTGAGTTTATGCAGATAGTGCTGAGTTGCCTCCGGGCGAAGATAGGCAAGTGCTAACAGTCCTATCTGGTGTAACAGCGAAGCCAGATAAAGTTCAGAAGGCGAAATTAAACTTTTAAGACGTGGGCTGTCAGCGAAATATTTACTGGCTTCTGCCGTTGCCAGAGATTCAACCCAAAAGCCTTTAAGATCAAAAACAGTGCATTCAGTAGTTTTCAACTGCTGGCAATACATCATGGTAATGGTGAGGTTTTGTACCGTAGAAATTCCTAAGACACGGATGATAGCCTGTTCCAGATTAGAGACATTTTGCCCCCCATAAAAAGCAGAATTTG
>DRNA01000289.1 GCA_011322365.1 Aeromonadales bacterium
CAGGCTTTCTTTAGCCCCACCCAGGTAAATAGCCCCCGGTAAACCCAGTAAAAGCCAGCCACTCATATCAGAAGCCCCCGCACTCAGCGCAGCAACGCTCGGCGAAAGCTGACGACCACCCAGAATATAGTCCGAAATATTAGATGTTCGTTTCCAGGCCACAAATCCAATAGTAAGCATTCCCACCAGATAAACCAGAAAAGTCACCAGCGAGGGCAAAGGAATATTCATACTGTCTCCATTTTTGTTATTATTTTGATTTAATTTTCCAAGCCGTTTTTATCAGAGTATTTATTTTTTTAGGGCTACTGATAGCGAGGACAATATTTCAAAATAAGAATCTGTTTATTGCACTCACAATATCAGTATTCAGGATACACCTCAATCGTAAAAGAAGTTATGTTGATTTCAAAATAACACCTTACCCTATATACCCGTTCTACTTGAAGATGCCTGTTTCAGAGTTCAGACGGGATGTCAGAACAAGGCGCAACTTACAGCGAATGGTTATTCCCTTCGCAAAAGTTGCAACGCAGGGCTGGCTTCCCGTCTGAGCTCCCGTAGGGCAAGAGGATAAGCGCGCATCTTCGGTGTTATAAAAGTTTGCGTTAGAATGACTAACACTTCTCTTTTATGCCTTGAATCTGCACGCTTCTTCTCTTGCTGAAATCATGCATCTTCAAGTAGAACGGGTATATACCCGTCACCAGAGAATTTTAACATTTTCATAGTTTCTGATTTTTTCATCCGCTGTCACCAGAATATACAAACAATTAATAGAGGCACCCTAAAGACTTTTTACGCTAAAGGGTAGGTGTATTTTACCCATGCTTTCCATATTTCAGTTGCCACTGACTTATATTTTTCATTGTTCTTTTTTCCCATTAATTCTATACCAAACCAACGTAAAAATTCTTCATAAACAATAATAGTGACATCTTCTATATTTTTTGCTTCTTTTAATCTTGGTATGATCGTATCTACTTCTGGTTCATATTCATCGGTGTTATATTCGTAGTTAATTCCCATTAAGTCATGTTTGAACAAGATTGACTCAATGTCACTGTAAAGATTTTTATATTGAAGCTTGAGTTTCGTTCGGTCTTTATTCATATTTTTTCAGTCTAACGTCACAAACAAATGACGGTAGTAAAACAACGTGAAGCTTGTGCCGTGCAACACAAAAGAAAAATCCAACGCCTCACTTATAATAATCCTCAACAAATTCATCAAAACTTTTCTGCGGCTCGGCTTCAAGCTCCCTTTGTGCTGCCAATGATATCCTGGCATTTTCTCTGAAAAATGTATTGTCTTTATCAGCTAATGGATTTTGTAAAAAATGCTGTTTTATATCCAGTGCCATTTTCCGGGTTTTGGTGTAGTAACCCTCACTGCTCTGAATCACTTCCATAAACCGACCGGACAAAGTATTTTGTGGTTGGACAAAGCAGGTTTTACAGTGTTCAATAGCTTCCGAATAAGCATGAGTTTGCCAGTTACTGTCCATAAATCTGGCCACCTGTTCCATTTTGGCTGAGATACAATTACCCAGTTCAGCTAATGGCACTTCACGATTTAATGACCACAATGACAGTTCAGGATTACGACCATAGTTGACAGCTCTTCGCAGGTTTTCTTTAATTTCTCCATCTTCTCTACAACTGATTTCCGCTGATGGCATTAAGGCACAGGTTATGAGAAAACAATCCAGCCAGTGAATTTGCTGGTTGGTAATACCGACCTTTGAAAAAGGATTAATATCCAGACCCCTTACCTCAATATACTCAACGCCGCGCTCATTCAGCGCTTTTGCGGGTCGCTCTCCTGAACCAGCTACTCTTTTGGGCCGAATATTGGAATAGTATTCATTTTCAATTTGCAATAGATTGGTATTTAACTGGATTCTCTGTCCATTTTCATAAAGGCCAATTTCTTCATAGAGAGGTTCCGGAGTGCGTATTGCGTGCTCCAGCCCTGCAGCATATTTTTCAACAGAATCATAACTGATATTCAGACGTGACTGGGCATTATTGGAATAACCCATATCACTCATACGTAATGAAGTGGCATATTCACCGAACATGGTTCCGGGCATGAGTTCGCTGAGTTTGTGTTTTTTGCCCTTTACAAAACTTTTGCAGATAGCCGGTGAAGCACCAAACAGATAGGGTAACATCCAGCCATAACGTAAAAAGTTTCTCACCAGGCCCATATAACCATCAGAGATAAAGCTTTGTAACGGATCACTGTTCCCCTTAATGGTTTGTAATTGCTGCCAGAAAGACTGTGGTAATGAAAAATTGTAATGTACGCCGGCAATAGTTTGCATCAGTCGACCATAACGTTTACCCAGGCCTTCCCGGTATACGTATTTCATCTGGCCAATATTAGATGTGCCAAAACGGGCAATGGGGATTTCTTCTTCTTTATCCATCATACAGGGCATGGAAGCATTCCATAGAAATTCCTCACCAATCTGATGATAAAC
>DRNA01000290.1 GCA_011322365.1 Aeromonadales bacterium
TGCTTTAACAAGCCATTTGATTATTGGTAAATAAGTGTATTTTTATGGTTTAAAGCAAGATAAATCTTTGCCTGGATTTTAGTTAAAACTTGCACAATGCGTTATCTTTATAGAATTGGCAAAATTGTACAAATAACGGACATTTTGACTTTATTGAAACTTGTCTTTTTCATGGGTTTGATTGAACTTTTTAAATAATCACTGAAAAAAGTAAAGTGGCTATGAAAATTCAATATGTAAGTTTTTACCAGGTGCATGAGTGACACTCTCCACCCCCCATCTTGTCCGGTTGCATTGGGAAATAAGATAGGCAGATTTGACATTTCTGGTTAACTTGGTATTCTTTGTTCTCAAACTGCGAATAAAGAATGGCGTGATGATTCTAAAACCACAAGACATTTTGTTTTTACTCAAACTGATTGCTTATGGCAAAAAAGCATGGTCTTTTAATAAAATAGCAGTGGAATTAAGTATGAGTTCCTCTGAAGTACATGCTGCAGCCAAAAGAACACTGGCTGCCAGGCTTGCTATAAAGTACGAAGACAAAATCAGGCCGCAAATCAGAAATCTTGAAGAGTTTTTGATGCATGGACTACAGTATGTTTTTGTTCCTGAGCGCGGGCAGTTGAGCCGTGGCATGCCAACTTCCTATGCTTGCCCACCATTAAATGCTTTTGTTGTCGGTAGTAATGAGCCAGCCCCTGTCTGGCCTGATCCACAAGGAAACATACGAGGTGAATCCTTTTCACCATTATACAAAGCGGTTCCCGCTGCAGCCAGGAATGATGCACAACTTTATGAACTGCTTGCTTTGGTCGATGCCATTCGGGGTGGTCAAACAAGAGAGCGGGAAATTGCAAAAAAAGAATTAAAAAACAGGCTCAGTTCTTATGGGTAGGCTGCAAAATCCGAATATGGAAATATTGCAGTTAGCGGTTGCTCAACTGGGTGAACTGGTAAATGAAATGGTATTTTTAGGTGGTTGTGCAACGGGTTTATTAATTACCGATCCGGCCGCACCTTCTATACGAATGACTTGTGACGTTGATGTGATTGTACAAGTTACTTCATTAGTTGAATATTCCAGATTATCAAAAAAACTCAGAACTCAGGGGTTTAAGGAAGATACCAGTGATGATGCACCCGTTTGTCGTTGGTTGGCAGATAACATCATTCTGGATGTTTTGCCTACCGATCCTGAAATATTAGGCTTTGGAAACCGCTGGTATCAGGCTGCAATGGAGCACTCAGATAAAATAAAATTACCTGGTGGACAGGTCATTCGAATGGTTTCTGCTCCCTATTTTTTAATCACAAAACTTGAAGCGTTTGAGGGGCGCGGTATGGGTGACTATTTATTGAGTCATGATATGGAGGATATTATCGCTGTCCTTGATGGCCGACCTGAAACAATGGCAGAAATTAAACGAGCGGATAACAGGCTGGTTAAAACCTTATCAAAACGATTTAGCAGTCTGATCCAGGACAACCGATTTGTTGATTCAGTATCAGGGCATATGCCATCTGATGAAGCCAGTCAGGCAAGAGCTGCATTTGTTCTGGAAATTATAAAACAAATAACGTTACTACAATTTGTTCCGGAAACTGAAAAAAGGCCAATTAGTCTCACTAATATATTAGGTTTATCATAAAACGTTATAAAACTCATAGAACCTTATCCAGTTTGCCACAGTAAAATAATATACTGTTTCTGTACCCGTCAAAAGAGGGATAGGCATGTGTGTTAGATTTTGTGAATGGAGCTTAAAATCCGCCTAATTCCGGCGAATATAATCTGCACTACCAAACTTGACGAATACAATTATTGTTATGCTGGCCAAAATGGTCCGTTCATCCAACAACGGATGGCTTTTAAAATGGCCTTCCCAGAAAATTCCGTTACACTGGTCTACGGCATTGCTTTTACGGGGAATATGTTCATTGAGATAGCAGGGATGCTGTCGAAAAGGTTCCATGAATGTACTCTTGATTATAAGAGAAAGGCAGTTTCTGCAAGGGATACCCGGTTCCTGTTACGGGCTGTCGGTTAGCTGAGGTAATCAATAATTTTTTAATGATTATTTTTTTTGGGAATATAAAACCCTAAACTTTAGATACTTAGATATAGTAGTCCAAACCTTCTTACAGTATTCTTGGTAACACCTATCGATTTTGTCGTACCTTAATTACCAAGGGAATTTAATTGTTCATTGTTTATCATTAATTTATTGTGTCAAACATTCCCTCATAAATAGTGAATTGATTTCTAATTTCTGGTCTATCTAATGTTGATATTGCAATTGCTTGTTGATCATAGCCATTATTACGTTTCTTTATTTTCCTTTCTGAGAAATAAACATAACCATCTTTATCAATTAATGTTCTTCTATTATTGAATTTTTTTCTTTAAGTTTTTCGTATGGTATTACATAAGACGTAAAGTTAGTATTGTTAAAATGTAACAGTACTATTACAAGATAGTCAAATTCACGTGTAATAAAGTTTCCTTTTACTGCGGCTTGACCCCTGGCTTTCCAGTTTATGCATTTCACCTGTACACGTATTATTTTGTTACCATCTAGAACAGCTATATCCCAACCTTTTTGAGTAACCCCATTAGCTAAATATGCTTCTTTTTGAGCAAGTAATAATTCACTCAAGCAGTAATATTCCCCAATTGCATCACTATTCATATTTATCCTTATGTTCATAATATCTTGGTGTTTGTGTATCATGTACTAAATTATATACAAATGTCTGGAAGATATTCCTGTCTGCAAAATAAATCCTTCTTTGTTCTAATAATTAATACTTAAAGTTAATTAATATGATACTAACGTTTACGATAAACATGCAATTCATGCTCCTCATAGAAAAGCTGATGCCCTTCTGGACATGTCCAGATATCAGTACACCATAACCAGTCCACCATTGCTTTTTCAGTAAGCGTTTCCATCTTGATATCATAAACTAAAGACTGACACTCTAAACAATAAATATTCGTTATTCCATCGTTAACAACATTAAGTACATAGGGACGTAATACCTTGTACATACAATAAGGAATATATGATAGCGAAGCATCCTCTTTTTTAGCACCACGCAACCATAAAGGAAGTGCTTTTCTTGCTGCCTGCTCTTCCTGATCGGAACACCATGCTGAATCAGCATGACGCTCTGCCCAGGGTAACAAATCCTCTGCTGCTACCACAATCTCACATGTATAGTGAGTCTCTCCATAGTCCGGGCTCACAATCACAACATTTTTTCTGCATCTGGGCAAATCCAGCAAATACTTTCCAACAGCCTTTTTCAAATCAAATGGTGGCACTGGTTCTCTTTTGAAGCATTTTTTTATAAATCCCATTGAGCTATCAATACTTTTCATTTTTAAACCTTTAAGTGAATAAAGGCTTTTACAACCTGCCTGGCATAGCCATAAGCCTCTGGTTCGCCTGAAGCTCTGGGGCCGGCAAAATTCAGTTTCTTAATATCATAGTCTTTAACAAAGTCATGGAGCCTTTCGGCTACACGATTTGGCTTTAATTCAGCAGCATCAATTAATAAATATGGCTTTTTCTCATTCAGGCAGAACTTCAGTGTTAACTGGGTACCGCCGCTAGGGTATTTAAAATAAATAATTACCGTACCATCACTGTCCAGAACATTTCGTTTGGTTCTTTGCCGATAGCCAGACTGTGGTAATTCCACTAAGGGGTATTTTTCCGGTATCACGCCATCTTCTGCCTTTCGTCCTTCAGGACACCAGCCTCCACAGGGCACATAAGATTCAAGTGCAGCATCCAGAGCAGCCCGGTCAACACCGGTCTGGCCTCCGGAAACAATTATTATCTTCGAGGGTTTTGATGTCTTTGTGTCAGTACTACCCAGCTCAATATGTTCAATCTCTGTCGTTTCATTCAGAGTATCAAAAATGGCCTGCAGGCTTTCCAGAGCCCCCATGGGAATTGAAACACCATTGCTTTTATTGATATCCGGCTCTCTGGGGTTAATGCGAATAAGTGCTCCGGACTGAAAATCACCTTGTTGTCTGACCGTTGGAATGGCCGTTCCTGCTCCCATTTCAATAATAACCAGGTTTCCTGCCCGTTGTAAAAGTTGCTCATAGCGTATTTGCTGCTGATAGTTACGTTCAGACAGCCAGGCAAAATCATAAAACATCAAAATATTCGGACGGGCTACACTGCCGCAATGAGGACACACGGGCAGTGGGGAGGTGCTCAGACAATTCACATCATCGGTGGTTATTTTCAGTTCATCGGCAGGTCAGACTGTCTTGCAACGCTCTGTTTTCATTTCACTGCACTGCAGGTAATGAATGGAACCATGGCATTCGATTATCCTGTCTTCAGGATAACCGGCTTTTTGAAACTGACCGTCCACATTACTGGTATAGACAAAATACCCTCCGGGCATTCTTTCCCCGATTTCTTTTAACATTTGAAATCCGGCATGTGGCTCGGTTTTTCGGTAAAGGTTCAGACGATGCCCGTAAAATCCCCAGGCGGTTTTAGGGTCGTTTCTGAAATTATCAGGGTGCGCAATTTGTTCAAAGGTCATTACCTTTTGTCCAAGGGCGGGATAAGCCTTCCAGAAACCGGTAGTACCACGAAAATCGGGCAGGCCGGAATCCACACCCATACCGGCCCCAGCAGTGATCAATAAGGTATCAGCATGGCGTATAAATTCTGCGGCCTGCTCTATTTCCTCTTCATACATAGCGCTGACCTGTTTTTGTGTGCCAGTATTTTCCACTGGAATAAATATAGCCCTTAGGATGAGGTGCAATATAAAAAGGGGCTTCAGGTGGCCCGAAATACTCTTTTAGCTCTTCATTTTCTGAATAACGTAGAAAGTAATTTTTCCTTAATGATAGCACGGCTTCATCCAGGTTATTAAACATCAATCGGTCAAACACACCAGAAAGTTCATTCATAAAATAAACAGCCACATTCTGACTATCGGATATATGGTTTATCAGAGCCCAGTTTTGCTGATGATTTTCCAGAGGCTTGCACCAGAAATCATTGCCAAATAGAGGCAGATATTCTTTAGCACTATTATGACTGGAAGGTTTAGTGAACTTTATAACCACATCAGCCAGTTTTTTATCCAGCCGTTTATAGACTTCTTCTTCTGTAAACAGTCCCATCCCGGGATAAAAAGCCTGAGCAATGGCTCCGGCAATACAGGCCTGGGTATCAGCATCTCCACCTAATAACACGGCATTTCTGACTGCACTTTCATAATCTGTTGATTTAAGAAAGGCTATAATGGCTTGCGGTACCGAGCCTTTTGCACTGACATCAAAATGATAATCTGCCTGTATTTCTGAGATTTCTTTATCCAGTTCATAGCCAAATTTATAGCGTAAAAAATTATAAATAATCTGTTTATCTTTGGTTTTACGAGCCAGGAAAATAGCTCCAGCCACAGCCTGGGCAGCCGCAATGGCATCAGGATGATTATGGGTCACCGCTGAAGAGCGCCTGGCCTCTTCTAAAGTTTGATTTAATGAGTTAAAAAACCAGCCAACAGGACTTACCCGCATGGCTGAACCATTACCCCAGCTTCCGTAAGGTTCCAGTGAATCTGACTGAGCCCATTTTTTAAATGAACCACCATAGCCCTGCCGGGGATAAAGGTTAAACCAGTCTTTATAGGATTGGGCATAGTCTTTATTGTTCATTAATGCATCAGCAGTTGCCACCGTTAACACCGTATCATCCGTAAACCGGCTTTTACGAGAAAACAGGGTAAAATGATTATCTGTGGTTGGATTATGTTCAAATACTGAACCGATAATATCGCCTGCAATAGCCCCAATCATTCTTATCCTGTCATCTTTTCAATTATTGTATAAGTATCCAAATCACAATCTTTTTGGGTTCAAAACCCTATAATCAGATATTTAAATCCAGTTGGAAAAAGAGTACACCGTTTTATTATTCATTTTGTACTTATAATTCCACCCTTATAGACTTCCAGCATATAATCAAAGTCAGGCTGGATTAATAACAACGCTGATTCAGCCTCAAATTTGGAATCAAACGGTTTTTTATAAACCGGGTAACTTGCCAGCATCCTTTTGAGCACAAGTATCTCTTCACGTTCAAGGTGTTGTGTGTCTTCATAGATGAAATCCAGATAACAGCCCATTCCGCTCTCAGTCATAAGTAGTTACTCAGAAATTTCAAAAATAACATAACTCAAAAATTTAAATGATATAAATAATTATAGTACAAGTTATAGCTGTTTTCTTGTCCAAATACGCCATTTATTGTCTATTTACGTCACTATTGTATTATTATTTTGTAAATAAATAAGCAGGTTGGCATCAAGGTGTTTCAGTAGGGATAGATTAGGTATTGTTTCAAAATGGACAGATGAACTTGTAGTAAAATGCAGATTACATGTAAATCTCCAATGGAGTTTAAAAAAACGGCTTAACTTTGTGTAAGCATTTTATTAACCAGAACAGATATATGGCGGGTTATTTATACCACCAACGCCATTGAGTCAGTGAATAGTATTATTCGCAAGGCTATTAAGAATCGGTGACTATTTCCTAACGATAATTCTGCTATGAAGGTGATTTATCTGGCTATCCAGTCGGCTTCCAGAAAATGGACAATGCCCATCAGAAATTGGAAAGCAGCAATGAATCGATTTATAATCGAGTTTGAGGAGCAGTTGGCTCCTTATATTTAAATAAGAGCTGATACACAGTTTAATTTACACTGCCTACCCGATTCCAACAAACGGTTCAGATTGTGATTTGTTCCGCTCTCACTATCTAACATTATTTGTTAGATTTATGCCACTCATAATACTTTTTACTTGTATTCCAATTTAAAACTTTATTACCAATAATTTCTGATATGATTTTATTCATTTTTGGAGTTAATGTTTTTTTACTATTTAATTCAACTTTACCTTCTTTAACAAAAATATAATTCTTTTCATATAAATCATCACAACCAGCCTTACACATTAAAGCTGCAATATTTTTAAAATCCTTTCGTTCTTTATTATTACATTTTGATCGCTTCTTTATATGAGCCGCAACCAACATATCAAATGGAAACTCATTAGAGCAAATTACACATGTGCCTATTTCTTTACCTTCTAGTAAATATTCTCTTAAAAATGCTTGTTCTTTCCTGTTTTTTGATACCGAATCTTTATCCAAATCAACTTCATCAGTTAGGGAATTAAGCCTATCTTGCGAATCTTTAATACCCTTTTTTTTGGGAATGATTTCAATATTTCTATGTACTATATATGAAGGAGCATTATCTATATCTTTGTTTGACATTCTGGCACCATAACCAGACTTGACGAGAGCTTCAAGCTCATCAAGATTATTTACACGAATATAATCTTCTTCAAAACGTGAAGTAGTAGCAACGTACATATTATCTTTATGTTTGTGGGGATATAAATATTTACCCTTGTGCTCGCCACGCTTAATTGTTGCTCTAAGGTTGCTCATTAATTTCCCTAAAATCTAACTAGTAGTTGACTAGAGCAGTACAACACCCATTTTTGAATGATATACTGCTATTAAATGCCATTTTAAATCTATTATGCTTTTAATTCTTGTCATCTCACGACAATAAATTGTCTTTATGCGCCATTTTATACAAAATTGATGCCAATGCCTAACAAAAATGATTGAGATAATTTTATGGTAAGTCTTGTAAAAATCTCTGGTCAAAACGTACTTTTTTGAGAAATCATTAAAACTTTGGATTTCTACATTTAATCAGATTTTGGGTACTAGTAGAGCTTTTTTATCAAAATATGTGTCAAATAGTCAACCTAAGTATACAAATATTGGTTTTAATAGTGATTGAAACTTATCTTTTTCAGCAGTTTAGCCAGACTATTGAAATGACCGTTATATGCTGATGTGCGCCGTTCATTTTTCTTGTCTAATACAAAACCAGACTGGCTTTAAAACTGAATCATGTTTTTTTAATAAGGCTACAAATTGAAAGAAAATCTGGTGCATTAACGGCAAGTTTACTTAAACAATGATTATTTTACAGAAAGGTTAGTGTATGCATTAAAAAGTGGGCAATTTTATGCTTTTTTATAATCCCCCCCCCCCACAGAATTTTGATCTTAATTTTATATGTAATTTCTACATGGACATTTCAAGATCATCAAGTACTGCATTAATCCCAGCCTGAGCACATTGCTCATCTGTTTTTCCAGAAGGTGCACCGCTGACACCTACACCACCAAGTAATGAACCTCCCGCCTGTATGGGTAAACCACCGGCAGACATAATAATACCGGGAGCACGGCCAA
>DRNA01000291.1 GCA_011322365.1 Aeromonadales bacterium
CGGCTGCCAGATAGGAATAGGGGCTACGAAATGAAAAATAAAAATCAATGGACTGGAGTGCAATAGTATCGGTAGTTGTATTTTCGTTTAGATAATTGTGTTGTTGGATCTCAGGGTATTGACAATAGTTCAGCGGTGATGAATTGTTCGGGGAGCATCGCGACTCCAATCGGGGAATAAGATAACCGAGACGATCGAGGCCCCAATACCATTCTTTACCATAGTGTAACATAGCAGACATATAATGGCCGTTAGCTAATAATTGCTTTAAAGAGGCATCTATTATTTTTTTGGCTTCTTCGTCGGAGATGACAGTGGAGTTGATTTCAAAGGGTATCTGGTTTGCCGTATCGTTCCAAAGTTGTTGAGTGACCTTCAGTACGCTACCTGGATTATTATTCTTTGCGGTTAATAGAAATTGACTTGCCAGTAACTTATCTTTACTTGAAGGAGTGATGGCCTGCTTTAGTAACTTGAGATTAAATCTTTCAGCAAGCCTGTGTGCGTCCTTTATTGCATAAGCCTTAAATTTTTCAGGTTCCGGATTTAGATCATCAACTAAATCTAATAACAGTTTTATTTTTAATTTAATTTGATAGTGCTTCACTAAATCAGGCAGCACCTGGAGCAACAACAAAGAATAAGGATCGTCCAGACGATGGTAAAAAGTAATATAATCCAGTTGAGGTAATAATTTAGTTTTTAACGCAAAATCACGACGGCTAATAGACAGCAATTTATCACTGGTTAGAAGCTGACTCAGGAAAGGTGATAATTTTCTGGAAATTGAGGGCATCTTTTTTGATTTTCAGTTTGGGTGAATTAATTGAGATACTCAATTGTAAACAAATGTAAATTTTGGGGACTGCTCTACCAGAACGTATTATATTGTGTTCAGTGACAGCATACATCTGAAAAGTAACTTTGAAAAGTAACTTTGAAAAGTAACTCTGACAAGTAATTATGACAAAAAGAAACCAGTTATTCATTGCAATCGGTATTTTAATAGCTTTTATAGTAGTTTCAGCCTATTTTTTATTAAACCGTCCTCAAACGAAACAACGCAGGGGTGGACAAACATCATCTATCACTGTTGAGGTAACACCCATTAAACCACAACCTTACCAGGTTAAAATCAGCAGTTTTGGTGTGGTTAAACCGCGTACAAAAACCCGGCTTTTTCCTCAGGTTTCCGCTCAGGTAGTGAATGTTTCCGACCATTTCAGAGAAGGCGGTTTTTTTGAAAAGGGTGAAGTGTTATTAAGGCTGGATGATAGAGATAGCCGGGCTCAGTTAACCATTGTTAAAGCGGAACGAACCGCGGCTGAACAGCGCCTGGAAGAAGAGAAAGCTCGGGTAAAACAGGCCAGAGAGGATTGGAAACGACTGGGTAAATCATCCTCAGCACCTGAACTGGTATTACGAAAACCTCAATTGGCGGCGGCGAAGGCTGCACTGGCCGCAGCAGAGGCAAAAGTAACCCAGGCTGAAATTAATCTTGAAAGAACAAACATCGTTGCGCCCTATGCCGGTAGAGTGTTACTGAAGTCGGTTGATGTTGGGCAATATGTTTCACCAGGCACTTCGCTGGGAGAAATTTATGCCACTGATTATGTCGAAATTCGCCTGCCATTACTTAACAATGCATTAAGATTTCTTGATTTGCCGGAAACATTACGGGATCAATCCCATCGCGGTAGTCAGCCATTGGTTACATTCAGCAGTCGTCTGGGTAATCATCTGGAAACCTGGCAAGGTAGAATAGTCCGTACAGAAGGCGCTATCGACGAGAATACACATCAACTCTATGTTATAGCCCAGATTAATGATCCCTATGGCAAGTCCGAAAAACATGCTATTCCCTTAAAAATTGGGCAGTACCTTGAGGCTACTATTGAGGGGAACTGGCTTACTGATGCTCTGGTTGTTCCTGAAAAAATGGTGTACCAGGAAAGCTATGTTTATCTATTTAAATCCGGTGCGGTTTATCGACAACCCATCGAAATTGCCTGGCGTTATAATGGACAACTGGTGATAGATAAGGGATTAGCGCCGGGCGATCAACTGGTGACCACTTTACTGGGTCAGGTGATTAGTGGCACAAGAGTGAAGTTGAAGGGCGCAAAGCCGGAGCATAACAGGATCAGAAAAAAACAAAGGCCTGAGTTTCAAAAACTGGGAGCCAAACGGCCATGATCGCCTGGTTCGCAAAAAACAGTGTTGCAGCCAACCTGTTAATGTTTAGTATGTTATTTGTCGGGCTGATGTCATTAAATTCAAAAATCCCTCTGGAAGTATTCCCCTCGCTTGATCCGAGTATTGTTAATGTATCCGTAACGCTCAGAAGTGCTACACCCTCCCAGGTGGAAGAGAGCGTGGTGGTGAGAATTGAAGAGGCAGTACAGGATCTGGAAGGTATCAAGCAAATCACCAGTGCTTCAAGAGAAGGTTCTGGCTCGGTTGCCATTGAAATAGAAGACGGCTATTCATCCAGAGATTTGCTGGCAGATATTAAATCGCGAGTCGATGCCATTAATACCTTTCCAGTGGAAGCTGAAAGGCCGGTAGTAAGCCTGGTGCAACGAAAGATAGATGTTATTTCTGTGGCAATTTCCGGTACACAATCGGAAAAGGAAATTCGTTTAATGGCCGAAAGAGTACGTGACGATCTGCTCGCCATTGATGGTATTACCCAGGTTGAACTGGATTCAGTCCGGCCCTATGAAATAGCGCTTGAATTTAGTGAATCGGCTCTACGAGAATATGGCATTACTTTGCAACAGGTTGCCGATGCGGTTAATAAGAGTTCTCTGGACGTTTCCGGTGGTAGCATCAAAACCACTGGAGGGGAAATTTTATTGATTAGTAAGGGACAGGCTTATCAGGGCGACGCTTATAATGATATTGTTATTTTGGCGAAAGCCGATGGTAGTCTGGTCCGGGTCAGGGATATAGCTACTGTAAAAGATGGTTTTACCGAAGATGCTTTGTCGACCGAGTTTAATGGCAAAATGGCGGCCTTTGTTGATGTAAAAAGAGTGGGTAAACAAAGTGCCATTGAAGTGGCACAAAAGGTTAGAGATTATATTAAAAATAACCAGCAGAATTTACCAGCAGGCATGAAGCTGGGTTACTGGCGAGACCGATCAGTGATTGTCATTAATCGTCTGGATACGTTATTTAATAATGCCATTCAGGGTGGTATTCTGGTTCTGGCGTTACTGGCGCTTTTTTTACGGCCTTCTATCGCAATCTGGGTCTTTATTGGTATCCCCATCAGTTTTATGGGCGCTTTTCTGGTGATGCCCTATTTTGATGTGAGTCTGAATGCCTTCAGTCTGTTCGCATTTATTTTAGTGTTGGGTGTGGTAGTGGATGATGCCATTGTCACCGGAGAAAATATCTATTCACATTTACGAACATCGGAAACGGGTTTACACGCGGTTATAGCGGGGACTAAAGAGGTTTCTGTTCCGGTTACCTTTGGTGTACTGACAACGGTGGTGGCCTTTCTACCAATGGCATTTGTCGAAGGGCGTCGCGGTGCTTTGTTTGCACAGATCCCGGTAGTGATTATCCCTATTCTGATTTTTTCATTAATTGAATCCAAGTTTGTTTTACCGTCCCATTTAAAGCATCTTAAAATTAGAAAAAATGAAGAGTCCAAAGGACGATTTAGTCAATTTCAGCAAAGGTTTGCCGATGGTTTTGAGAACCTGGTAAAAAATAGCTACCAGCCATTTCTTGAGTGGAATTTAAAACATCGTTTTATTACGCTGTCTATTCTCTGGGGGACGTTACTATTGACAATTGTGTTAATTCTTTCCGGTTGGACCCGGTTTGTCTATTTTCCGCGTGTACAAAGTGAAGTGGCAACGGCAACCTTAACCATGCCATCTGGAACACCATTTGAACTGACAGATAGTTATGTGAAAAAAATTACTCAGGCAGCATTTCAGCTGAAAACAAAATATCACATTAAAGATTCATCAGGTGAAGATAGCAGCGTCATTATGGATATTCTCTCCACTTCAGGTTCGGCAGGTGGTGTAAATACGGCATCTAATCAGGGCCGGGTGATGATGGAAATCACCCCACCGGAAAAAAGAACATTAAAAATTACCAGTGCTGATCTGGTGAAAGAATGGCGAAAAATGATCGGAGTATTGCCGGGAATAGAATCACTTACCTTCCGTGCAGAAATTGGGCGTGGCGGTGACCCCATTGATATTCAATTTTCAGGAACAAATTTTGCTGAACTTACCGAGATTACCGATAAAGTGAAGCAGGAGTTAGCTAGATATCCTGACATTTTTGATATCTCGGATAGTCTTTCCGAAGGTAAACAGGAATTAGCTATTGAACTTAATCCGCTGGCTAAAGTATCAGGGTTAAAACGGGCTGATGTTTTAAGGCAGATCCGTGCAGCGTTTTTTGGTATTGAAATTCAAAGGATACAACGAGGACGGGATGATATTCGAGTGATGGTTCGATTCCCACAGAAAGAACGCCAATCTCTGGATAATCTGCTGGATATGTTGATTATGACCAATGATGGGAAACAGGTTCCTTTACAAAAAATGTTGAATTTTAAGCACAATATTAGTCCGACAGTTATCCGACGAGTTGATCAGAGACGAACCGTTGATGTGACTGCTGATATCAATAAAAAAACCGCCAACATGCTATTAATACAAAAAAAGTTAAGCCGCTATATTAACGATCTATTATCTCAATATCCTGGCATAAAGTATCGTTTTGAAGGTGAATCGAGAGAGCAGCGTGAATCTTTCGCGAGCCTGGAATGGGGGCTTGTTTTTGTATTGTTTATGATTTATTCCTTACTGGCTATCCCCTTTAAATCTTACAGTCAACCATTTATAGTGTTAAGCATCATCCCATTCGGCTTAATGGGTGCTATTTTTGGCCACTGGATCATGGGCATGGATCTCACTATCTTTTCAATTTTAGGCATGTTGGCGTTGGTCGGCGTGGTGGTCAACGATTCATTAGTTCTGGTTGATTTTGTTAATACCCATCGTAAAAAAGGCCATGCTGTGCGGCAGGCTATATTACAGGCAGGTTCTGCACGATTCCGTCCCATTATTCTTACTTCGTTGACGACCTTTATCGGCCTGATGCCTTTACTGTTTGAGAAATCAACCCAGGCACAATTTTTAAAACCCATGGCAATTTCATTAGGTTTTGGTATTTTGTTTGCCACCGTGATTACTCTGATAATGGTGCCGATTAATTATCTGCTGCTGGATGATTTTAAACGATTCTTACATTGGTTAAAATCAAGGTTAATCAGGCTGCCTCAGAATTAGTGGGTATATATTTCTCGTTTTAAAAAATCATCTGAAACCAGCATGGGGTTATCGGGTAAATGAGATTGCACGTTTTTACACCATTTTATAATTTCAGCTTTTTCCAGATAGACATTTCGACCATGCAATCCCATTAAATGTGAAAAAATAATGATGGGGTAGGCAGAAAAATCAGCCAGTGAGGGTCTGGATAATCCGCCCAGGAAAG
>DRNA01000292.1 GCA_011322365.1 Aeromonadales bacterium
ACCTGTATTTTTCACAAATGCTTTCTCAATCATCCTTAATTCCCCGGCAAACAAAAATAGGATCGGGCAAATCCATGAAATCACCTTTAGCGGCAGTTTCGGCGGCATCAACAATATTAGCTTTAACTTTAGGTTTTGGTTGCCCTTCTGGTCTTATTTGATCTTCCAGGTTAATTTCAAAACCGTGTGATTCCAGGGCATCTTCCATACTCATGCTGTCATCTTCGAATGCACCCATATATTCAGCTTCTTCTTTTGAAATATCTACAGCCTGATCCGGGCGTTCCTCAAGCTGTTTCAAAATTTCATTTGCTCTGACTTCCAAACTTTCTTTTTCATTCATATTATGTCCTCTCTATCATCCTTGTTCAAATACCCAATCAAAATATACCGTATTAATAAAACAATCAGGTTCATAAATGTTACACTATATACAAAGCATTATTCATTGATTTTACACACTCTATATTTTTTGATAGAGTTTGTCTATGGACTGTTTTTTGCTAAAGGATACTGCAATGAAAAATTTAATTATTAGCTCACTAATAAACCTCTCTTTTTACTCCATTTCCACTGCTAGCATACCTGTTATTGATGCTACCAGTATAGCTAAGCAAATACAGTAAATTGTTTACTCAACAAAACAACTAAATGAATTGAAATAACGAGTTTTTACGTCCTGTTTGATAATTTTAATAAAGGGAGATTAAAATGTTAAAAAGCAAAAAAATAATTTTAGCGGCTAAAATTTTTGTTTGTTTGGTTCTTTCAGAATTATCATTAGCAGGAGGAATACCGGTTTTCGATGGAATAAATGTTAGTCAAAATACAATGTCTGCGATAGAAGAAGTTGCCCAGACAGCTAAACAAATAGAACAATACACACTTCAATTAGAGCAATATGTAACTCAATTGAAACAATACGAAGATATGATTTTAAATTCAACAGCACCATTAATGTATGTGTGGGATCAGGCTCAGACAACAATGAATAATATCAGAACCGTTACTGATACATTAACAGCATTAAAAGCAAAATATACTAATTTGAATAATTATCTGAATCAATTTAAAGACATTGATTTTTATGAAACCTCACCTTGTTTCAATGGTGGTGGGTGTACTGCTGCACAATTTAAGGCACTTCAGGATTTACAAGATTTGGGTTCAAAATTGAAAAAAGACTCAAATGATGCTGTCTTCAGAGGTTTAGATATACAGCAAAATAATATCATTAAAGAAGCGTCAAATTTAAGAAAGATACAGGCTGCCGCATCAGGAGCTAAAGGTCGTCTGGAGGCTCTGGGATATACAAATCAATTATTAAGTAACCTGGCTAATCAACAATTGCAAATTAGAAGCTTACTAATCACTCAACAAAATGCAGAAGCTACTCGTTATCAGTATATGTATGATGAAGAGGCTCGCAGGGTTGCAGAAGACCGACAATATAAAGCAGGTAAGTTTGTTAAAAGTTCTGGAATAGGATGGTAAAAACAATGAAAAACAAAATTATTTATTTGTTCTTAATATCGTTAGTGTTAACCGGCTGTTTCGAGGAAGCACCAAAAGAAGAAGTACACACTGTTGATTGGTTCCTGGAACACCAGGACGTAATGAACACCACATTAGAAAAATGCAGTAATAATCCGGGCGAGTTACTTCAGACACCAAACTGCATTAATGCTTTAGAAGCAAACAACACTATAGAAGACCGACAATATAAAGCAGGTAAGTTTGTTAAAAGTTCTGGAATAGGATGGTAGGAATAAAATTAGGTATATACAAATATAACTACCCTCAAAATGGATATATAGATGAAAAACAAAGCCTTATTTTTTTTAGTATTCTTTATTCTATCATTAGCTCTATCCATGAATGCTGAAGCAGCTATCGATAATAAAGATATATTTGATAAAGTTTTAAGTAATTTTAAAACAAATGCAGCAACATGGAGTGCTGTAATAACTAAAGCAGCTTCATGGCTTTATTGGCTACTCGTCACTATTAGCATGGTTATTACTTTCGGCTTTATGATTTTAAGAAAAGCAGATATTGGTGAGTTATTTGCTGAATTTATTCGTTTTACTCTATTTGTAGGTTTTTTTTGGTGGCTCTTAATTAACGGGCCTAATTTTGCTAACGACATTATAGAATCATTAAAAAAAATCGCAGGGGATGCATCAGGATTTAGTTATAAATTATATCCATCCAATATTGTAGATATTGGATTTGAAATTGTTTTCAGAACAATAGACAAAATGAGTTTTAGTTTAAATAGTCTAGTAGCCATTATCGTGGCCTCAATTATATTTGTTTTAATAGCACTTATTGGTTTCAACCTATTATTATTATTAGTTACCTCATGGATTTTAATATATGCAGGAATATTTTTCCTCGGGTTTGGCGGTTCAAGATGGACATCAGATATAGCAATCAATTATTACAAAACTGTTTTTGGCCTTGCCATTCAGATACTGGCAGTAATTTTAATAGTTGGAATTGGAAAAACATTTATAGACAGTTATTTTCTTAACATGAGCAAAGCTATTGAACTAAAAGAATATTTTGTCATGTTTGTTACAGTCCTTATTATTTACCTGTTAATTGATAAGGTTCCAGGATTTCTATCTGGTGTGATAACAGGAGCTAGCATTGGACAAAACGCCGGTTCTGTAAGTGGGGGAGCCGCTTTAGCTGCTGCTGGAGCTTCTTTAGGTGCTTCTGCTATGGCACTTAAAGAAGTAACCACCCAATTAGGAGGGGCAACTTCAGCAGGATATAACGCAATTAAAGAGGCTTCTCAAATGGTCAATTCTGGTGAAGATATAGTTTCATCCATGATGAATACGCCAAGCTATTCATCAGAGGAAACAAAAGCTAAAACGCCAGGTGATACTCCACTCGGTAAAGCAATGGGGTTCTCTTCAGATACAGCAAAAATGGTTGCACAAACAACAGCGAACCTCGCTAGTGGAGCCTGGGGAGCTACAAAAGACAGTGTAAGCAATGCTGTCAGCGATACTGTAGGTGGAAAAATTGCAGAACAAATAAAGAACTCTGGTTCAGAGCAAGCATCAGAGAATAGCACAGGAACGATAGATTCAAGCGACAATGGTTCAGGTATTGACCCTGGAAATTTTAGCAGTGATTATTTTGCAGCCACTCAAAATAATGATACGACTCTTGACGAAGAAGCAGAAATCGCTGCATTTCGAGATAAGAATATTCAGTAACACATTAGAGCAAAACCAGTAAAAAAGAATTTTGATATGGAATTGAAAAACTCACGCAAGAAGAAGCCGGACACATCAGGGCAGCCAAGAGTATTGATGAAATCAGAGATAGAATCTCTGCGGCTCGAAATGAAGGAAGCCAGTATCTGGCTAAAGCAGGAAATACAGAGGCGCAAAAAGAAGCTGAAAAAAACAAAATAAAAACTTTTTCACGGTAATTTCATTGTTTTACGCCAGAAGAAAAAGATTTGAAGTGATAGCATTATAAAGCAGTCCTTCAGCTGGCCACCGGGCTAATTGATAGCACAATGAACGATGGCCACCTCAACCTGGTTCAATTTCTGCTATCAGATTATTTTAGCCGCTAAAATTTATAGCCGAACCACCTCCTGCATAATTTTTCGTAATTCATCCTGATTTGCTTCTATCTTTGTCAGAACATCTAATATCAGTTTATTAAGCTTTTCCGGATCATAAATAAGCAGTTTTTCATCATTGGTTAACCAAAGCTTCAATAAACCACCCAGCCTGCCTAAATCTC
>DRNA01000293.1 GCA_011322365.1 Aeromonadales bacterium
CTACGACCGGCGAGATTCGAGATTCGAGGTTCGAGAAAAAATAGTGAGTCATCCTGAGGCACAGCATAAGATTCCTCGACAGGCTCGGAATGACAGGGGAGCCATTGTCGATTTTGTGGTGAGCAAAAAAGGTTGTCATCCTGAGCGGAGTTGAAGGATCTGAAGGCTTGGCGCCGGGCGCAAGATTCCTCGACAGGCTCGGAATGACAGGGGAGTCATTGTCGATTTTGTGGCGAGCAAAATAGTTTGTCATCCTGAGCGGAGTCGAAGGATCTTGAGGCCTGGCATAGGATTCCTCGACTACGCGACCCAAAACACTTACTATATTCGCGGGGCCAGCTTTCGGATATGACAAGGGTTTGGGGTTCGGAATAACCAGGTTTGGCTGACCGGAATGTTAAAGACGTTGTTTACCAGAGTGAGAATGGCGTTTCACGGCAGAAAAAAGATGCTTCAAATATTACAAAGGGTTTGGTTACTTAAACAGGTAGAAGATGATTTCAGGCAATATTCGCAAACTGCGCGCAGAACTAAATAATCCGGTCGATTACTTTTTACCCATTGGTGATGAGGAAGTGCATCTCAATCCCTATTTGGGAAAGACATTAACACTGCAATTTAATGGTGAAATCAATTGCCAGAATTGTGGACGAAAAACTAATAAAAGTTTTTCGCAGGGTTATTGTTTTCCCTGTATGAAAAAACTGGCACGATGCGATATGTGTATTATGAAACCGGAGACCTGTCATTTTTTTGAGGGAACCTGTCGAGAGCCCGAATGGGGAGAGCAAAACTGTTTTGTGCCGCATTATGTCTATCTGTCCAATACCTCCGGCCTGAAAGTGGGAATTACCCGGCATACACAAATACCTACTCGCTGGATTGATCAGGGAGCTACTCAGGCGACCATTATGTTTAGAGTGGCCACCCGGCAACAATCAGGACTGGTTGAGATGGCGTTTAAAGATTTGATTGCCGATAAAACCAACTGGCGCACCATGTTAAAAGGTGACGCAGAGCCGAAGGATTTATTATCTGAAGCACAAACCCTTAAACAGCAGTTATCTCAACCCATTGCAGAAATCGCTATAAAATTTGAAGATGGTAATATTCAGCCGGTTGAAGAGCAGCTCCGGGAGGTGGTCAACATCAATTACCCGGTTTTGCAGTACCCTGAAAAAATCAGTTCGCATAATTTTGATAAAAATCCGCTGGTTGAAGGCACATTGATGGGAATCAAGGGCCAATATCTGATTTTTGATACCGGTGTCATCAATGTTCGTAAGTTTACCTCATATCATCTTTCTGTCATTTAGAAGCTCACTGTAGCCAATTTTAAGCAAAAGTGTCGAAAACGACTATACTTTAAGCACGTAATACGTTTTACAGGAACAAGTGTAGGTAAAGTATGGTAGATGAAAAACGCCTGAGTTCACGAAAGGAATCCGATGAAACAGTCCGGGTAAAAGTTATTACTGATAAGCCATTAGAGCATAAAGACTTCCAATGCCGTATTAGTGATTTGTCAGACTCCGGTCTGAGACTCTTTGGAGAAGTTCCATTACAACAGGGTATGACGCTGGGACTGCTGGTTGAAGTGAAAGGCCAACCACGCCGTTACACCTTGAACGGTAAAGTACAATGGAGCACCAGCACTACCGAAAATGAATACATTGCTGGTATTGAGATCATGGAAAGTCCGGTATCTGACTACAATGTCTGGAAAGAACTTTTTTCCGAAACCGTATCCTGATAGATATTCCTTCCACATCACCTTATAATCGGTACAATTAGTTCCAATTATTGCGTTCATCAAATTATAAGGTAGCATCTCCATGTTTTTAATACTTCATAAGCCCAGATTAGCTTCAGTTCTGGCTGCAATCATTTTTGTCTCTGCGCTGTTACTTGCGGCCTGTAATGGGGATAACAAACCTTCCGATGAAACCAGTAGTCAACCATCATCTCAGGTTACCGACGCTAAACCCATTGAAACTATTGATGCTTTTATCAACAATGCAAAAATAGATAAATCAAAGCCGGACTGGAAAACCACCTTACCTGAACCACCTGAACTGACTTTTAATAGCAATGAAAATTATTACTGGGATTTGAATACTAATAAAGGAAAAATCACTATTTTGTTTAAACCGGAAGTGGCACCCATGCATGTATCCAATGCGATTTACCTGATCCGGCTGGGCTTTTATGATGGCATTATTTTCCATCGCGTAATCCCGGGCTTTATGGCACAGGGTGGTGATCCACTGGGTACGGGGAATGGTAATCCCGGCTATGTTTTCGATGGTGAATTTAAAGGGGCATCCCACAATAAAATTGGTATTCTCAGTACCGCTAATGCAGGTCCTGGGACCGATGGTAGCCAGTTTTTCATCACCTTCAAGCCAGTTACCCGTTTAGATGGAGGCTACACGGTTTACGGTGAAATGGTGGATGGTTTTGATACCTTAAAAGAACTTGAAAAATTCGGAAGTAAACCCTATGGCACTACTACTGAAAAACTGGCGATTATCTCTGCCGCTATTCGGGTTGAACCGAAATAGAGCATATTTTAAAGAAATTGACCATGCCACAAATTGAATTTAATCTGAATATTTCCAGAGAAAAATATCTCTCCTGGTATTCAGGTAATGCGAAGCAGGTAGTTGCCCGATCCATTCATGGGCAAAATGTGAGATTTCCAGCAGAAAGATTGCGCCCCTTTGTGACCCATCTGGGTGTTAAGGGGCGTTTCATTATCCATTTTGACGACCAGCACAAGTTTGTCTCCCTGGAAAAGGTGGCTGAGTGAAACTGCCGTTACCGGTTAGAGAGGGTGTCAATCCGGGGACTACTTTTTTACCGGAAGGCGACTGGGTAACAGTACTGGCCTATTTATTGGAAAAATTTCCAGAGGTCAGTGAGACTATCTGGCTGTCGAGAATGGAACGCAATGAAGTATTGACTGCTGAGGGAATGGCCGTAAAACCAAAAACTGGCTATTTACCCAAAGTCAGAATTTATTATTACCGTGAGCTCGACAGTGAAACACAGATCCCCTTTACAGAAACTATTCTGTTTGAGAATGATGAAATTGTGGTAGTGGATAAACCGCATTTTCTGCCAGTAGTTCCTTCAGGAAAGTATTTACAGCAAACTTTATTGGTTCGTTTAAGAACCCGATTAAAACTGGATGAGCTAACACCTGCACATCGTCTGGACAGACTCACTGCTGGAGTGATGTTATTTACCAAATACCAGAAATATCGACGTCATTATCAGGCACTGTTTGAAAATCGACAGATTGAAAAAATTTATCATGCTATTTCAGCTAAAACTTCCGATTCTTCGTATCAGTGGCCAATAAATTATCGAGCCAAAATAGTACAAAGTGAGCCTTATTATCTGATGAAGGTGGTTGACGGTGAGCCAAACTCTGAAACTGAAATTGAACTGATAAAGCAGCATCAGGGTCAGTATCATTATCGACTCAAACCTATAACCGGGAAAAAACATCAACTTAGAGTGCATATGGCGGCTTTGGGATTGCCCCTGTTAAATGATCCCCTTTATCCGGAGCTGCTGCCATATCAGAATACGGATTTTTCAAGACCTTTAAAGTTATTGGCTCAGTCACTGTGTTTTAAAGACCCCTTGTCAGGTAAAGATCGGTATTTTGAAAGTCATCTGGTATTATGAATGATTATGGGGCAGGCTTTCGGAATGCCAGGGGAATACGAGTTTAGAGTTTAGAGCAAAACAGCTTGTCATCCTGACAGTAAATTGCTCCGTGCATTTACTGCATACATTACGTCCATGTAAATAAATGTAGCGTAGCGCAGTTGAAGGATCTTGAGACCCGGCATAAGAACTATTAACATAAATAATCTATAGGAAAACAAAAACTCATGCTTCAAATGTTATATCAGGGACAATACGCCCTTTTTTTTATATTGATTTTCGCGCTGATTTTGTCTTTATCATTCCACGAGTTCGGTCATGCGTTGGTGGCTAAGAAAATGGGCGATAATACCGCTGAAATGGCTGGGAGATTGACATTAAATCCTGTGGCCCATATTGACCCCATGGGCATGTTGATGGTTGTGCTGATCGGATTTGGATATGCTAAACCAGTGCCGACTAATCCCCGAAATTTCAAACACAAGTGGGCTGATTTCTGGGTCTCTGCAGCGGGTCCTGGAATGAATCTGTTAATTGCTATTTTTGCTATGAATTTATTGGCTTTAGCGATGAATATGCAATGGACTATGTTGACAACCGTGGCAGCTCAAACCTTCTTTATAACTCTGGCTGTAATTAATATTATCTTAATGGTATTTAATCTTATTCCGATTGGTGCATTAGATGGACATTATATGTTGCCTTATTTCCTATCTACAAAACATGCTTATCAATATCGTCAATTTAACGATAAATACGGTAATATGATTTTAATGGGATTGGTTGCTTTAAGTATCTTTGGTTTTCCGGTTTTTAGATTTGTGTGGAAACTGGGTTATGCATTATTACCCTATATTAC
>DRNA01000294.1 GCA_011322365.1 Aeromonadales bacterium
GAAATAATATTGTGCTTGGTACCTGAATGGAATGAACCCACCGTCACTACTCCAGCATCTCTTGGTGGTAATTCTCTGGAAACCAGCGTTTGTAATGCCATCACAATTTCGCTACCGAGAACAACAGGATCTTTTCCGGCATGCGGCGCAGCGCCATGGGCACCTATGCCATGAATAATAATATCAACAGTGTCTGCACCAGCATAAGGCGAACCCTCCACCACATTTATCACCCCGGCTTCACCACCAGAATTCACATGAAATGCCAGTGCATAATCGGGTTTCCCAAATCGCTTCCAGAGATTATCTTTCATCATGTGTTTTGCCCCTAACACCCGTTCTTCCGCTGGTTGCACAATTAACATCAAGGTTCCCGACCATTCTTTGCGATGGGTATTCATATAGTGAGCCGTTCCAGCCATGGCGGTAATATGTACATCATGGCCACAGGCATGCATAACAGGTACTACGTTACCAGTGATCAAATCCTTTTGTGTTGCCTTTGAAGCATAACTCAGCCCGGATTTTTCCGGTACAGGCAAACCATCCATATCAGCACGCATCATCACCATGGGACCTTTGCCATTTTTTAAAATTGCAACAATGCCGGTACCGCCAACATTTTCCGTGACGGTAAAACCTTCAGCCCGTAGTTCTTTTGCCATACGAGCAGCAGTTTTAAATTCCTGCAAACTTAATTCAGGATGTTTATGGAAGTAGAGAAATAAATCTTTGAGGTGCTGATTATACTGCTTGTTTATTGTTTTTTCTAAAGCATTGCCAGGGCTTGCATGACTTATACCTGAAGACAAAATTGCCATTATTAAAGCTGAAATTAAACGAGTTTTCATCATCCACTCCCGAAGATATTTATTATTATCGAATCACTGTGTAAAGAAACTCTAACTAAAAGCCTGTTTACGGAATTGAACGATGATACTAGATACACTGGATAGTTCAAGCCACTATTTTCCTTTAATGTTCATATCATTTTTCATTTCTGGTTAACTTTTCCGCTTCTTAACCGTTTCATTCAGGTAAGGTTAAGCTGACTTATGCTTAAATTAATGCTACAACAGAAGTAAATATAGTCATTGAGGGCTTTATTATGAAAATTATCAACAAGCAGTTAAGTGTATTAAGTCTGTCCTTATTGCTAGGCCTGTCTGCTTCAATCACCTACGCTGAACAGAGTAAAACACTGGAACCCCTTGAAGAAACCAAAGTTGTCCCCGTGGAACTGCAATTTTCAGATGCCGAAATTGATCAAATGCTGGCTCCTATTGCCCTCTACCCCGATTCAGTCCTCTCACAGGTGTTGGTTGCAGCGACCTATCCCGTTGAAATCATTCAGGCCAACCGATGGGTGATTAAACATCCCGATCTGGATGCTAATGAAGCCATGGAAGCTGTAAAAAATAAAGACTGGGACGCCAGTGTTAAAGCACTGGTGCCATTTCCTCGTATTCTGGCTAAAATGAGTGAAGATCTGGAGTGGACGCAAAATCTGGGTGATGCCTTTCTTCAGGACGAAAAAGTGGTACTGGATAGGATCCAGTCACTCAGAGAACAGGCCTATACCGCCGGTACTCTTAAAGATGTTGAAAATTTGAAGGTGGTTAAAGAGGAAAAAACCATCATTATCGAACCCGCTCAAGCTGAAGTCGTCTATGTACCCTACTATGACCCAAGAATTGTTTATGGCAGTTGGCGCTGGGCAAACTACCCCCCCTACTATTGGGATTATCCCTATTCTGGATATTACAGTCCCTATAACCGTTTTTACTGGGGACCTGGCATCCATCTGTCGTTTGGCTTTGGTTTTGGTTTCAACTGGTATAGTAACAGTCTGGTTTATGTGGATAATTACTACCCTTATCGCTATTATAATAGTCGTCAGGTGGTACGTTCTCATTATGCCCGTCGCTGGCAACACAACCCTTACCACAGACGTGGAGCCGTTTATCGTTCTCGGGTTGTGACTCATCGCTATCATAGTAACCGTCCGGCTCGTGCGGAACGATATAGCAGTCGTAGCAATAGTGTATCAAGAGGAAATTCACAACATCGTAGGGCTATCACAGGTAACCTGAGCAGAGATATAAAGGGTCGTCAGCAAAATAGTGTCATCAGACCCAACACTCGCCAACATCGAATTCAGGCTGAACTAACCGAACGTTCACGAAATCAGACCCGAATTCGTGACAATGTCAGAGGTGAGATGACTCGAGAATCACATCAGTCGGTTCCATCGCCTACGCGAAGGAACATTGGCAATAGCAGACAAAATGATCATGGTACAGCCAACTCCAGGCACACTAATCGTGTAGAGAGAAGTCCACATGAGTTGAACAATAACAGAGAACGACGCCAGAGAACCGAACCTCTGCGAAGGCAGCAGCCAGTAGTTATTCGTCAACCCCAGGTTCGACAGCAGAATCAGTCGTCACCGCCATCCAGTCGATCTTCTTACCAGCGTTCAGAGCCCCGACAGGAACACCGCTCATCTGATAGTCGAGGAAGTCACGACTCTGGCAGCAGAGGTTCCTACAACAGAAGCTCTTCAGGTCATAGTAGAGAGCGTGGGGGCCATTCAAGACAAAAACATTAAAACCAGAGATTAAAGTGCTCTTCTATTAATTATCTCTAACCTGCGGATAGAGTGTTAAATGCTGAAGAGCATAACCTGATGCAGGTTTAAGAAGTCCTGAAGTTGTACATAATCAGGTTGCTTGATATATTGCAGTAACTGGATATCAGGCGACCTCATTTTTTATGATTTACCAACAATGTTTCTGCCTTATAACTCCACAAATACTATTTTAAAGCCTTGTAATTTATTAGATAGAGTCAATGCCATGAAACCTGCGGAAGGTGATACTATTCAATTAAGCATAGATGGTTCATCCATCGCGGTGCACTACCCTGATAAAATTTATTGGCCAGAAACGGAGCAGAATAAAGCGGTTACAAAACTTGATTTAATTCATTACTATCAATGTACCTCACCTTTTATACAGCCTTACCTTGAGAAAAGACCTGTAACTTTTAAATATTATCCCAGAGGGATTAATAGCATTTCCTTTTATCGAAGAGATCTGCACACCCAACATCCAGGTTATATCAAAACATTCCCCTACGAGGAAATAAGCCAGAATAAAACTATCCAACTGCCTTTAATCAACAATACTGCCGGTTTACTCTGGTTCATGGCGAAAGGCGCTATTGAAGTTCACTTATGGGCATCTAGAGTACCTGATCTATTGCATCCTGATATGGTGATTTTTGATCTCGATATCTCAGATCAGAATCAGTTTTCTAAAATATTAGAAGTTGCGGACATTATCTATCAACATTTGCAGGAAAAAGGCATCAATTGCTATGCTAAGACATCGGGCGGTAGTGGATTACATATTTATCTACCCATTGAGCCTCTATACGAATACGAAAAAGTTAGAAATTGGGTCAAAAATCTGGCCATCGGGTTGACAAAAAAATACCCTGACCTGATTCAAATAGTATCTAAAAATTCAAAAACACACCAGAAGAACAAAGTCACCATTGATTATATGCAAAATACTCTCAGCAGAAATACTGCGGCACCTTATACTGTCAGGGCTACAGAAGATGCTCGAGTATCCATGCCTCTCACCTGGCAGGAAATACAGCTGGGAAAAGTCCGGCCCGTAGATTTCAATATCTTTAATGCGCGGGATAGACTAAAAGCGAACGGAGATATATTCGAAAAAGTATTGCAGCAACCGCAATCTCTATTTTAGATATCAGCTTTTTATTAAATTTAACCTTCATTCTCAACCTGTTAATAATAAACTGCAAAAGCTGATTCAGGAATAATATTCTAATAATTCGATGGTTACTTGCAGAATAAATGTCGATACGATAATGGACAAAATGACAATGGAGCCATACAGGCCGGAACGCTTCCAGGAATATTCCAGAAAATAACGACTCATCAGAAGAGGAATAGCAAAATAGAGAGCAAGAAGCAACGAATGCACAATTTTGGGTGCATCAAAAAAAGCCAGCGCCAGGTTTATCAATAGAATAATTAAAGCTGGTGCTAACACAAAAGCCAGATACATATATTGATCCATGCCACTTTCTGAGTTTTTCTTTTCAAGCTGACTGATAATCAGGTAAGAGAAGAAACCTGCAATGATTAACACTAACA
>DRNA01000295.1 GCA_011322365.1 Aeromonadales bacterium
CCTGTAATACACCATCTACCCGTTGACGAATTCTTAACTTTCGCTCCTCGGGCTCAATATGAATATCTGAAGCTTCCGCCTGCACCGCATCTTCAAACAGTGTTTTTAATAAGCGCACCACCGGCGCACTTTCCAGATCATCACCGCTTTCAAGTTGTGCCAGATCGATATCCGAAGCGGCGAGGGCATCATCCAGCTCTTCTGCTATAGAGCCAATTTCATCGGTTTTGCGATAGAGTCGATCAATGGCATTGAGCCATTCAGATTCCCGAATTACTGCCACATGAATGGTTTTACCCAGTAATGCCTGTAGTTCATCAACCGCATAAATATCAGTTGGATCAGTTAAACCCACCAGAAAATGATCCGGAGCCTCCTGTAACACCAGGGCGCGATGTCTTCTGGCCTGAATTTCAGAAAGTTTTCGGACTATCTGTGAATCCAGATTGTAATTTGATAAATCAATGAAGGGTAATTTAAGTTGTTCCGCCAACAGGCCCAGTAGTTTTCTTTCAGAAACGGCACCCATTTGAATCAATGTTGCACCCAGACGTCGCCCACTATTTTTCTGTTCCGCTAAAGCCTGCTCAAGTTGCTCAGCTGTAATGAGTTTATGTTGAACCAGTAAATCACCCAGTCGAATTCTTTTTGTAGGCATTTAGTGCTCCAACTTTCTAATCTGTTGTTGAATAAATGCCTTGGCTCGAGAAGATAATCCATCCCCTGCGGTTGCCTGAACATAGGTTATCTTAGCCACATCGATATTACCCTGTTTCTGCTGCGCCAGAGCCAGGCCCAATAGCCATGGACCATGGCCTGGCTGTGCTTTAACCAGTCTTTGATAAATATCAGCTGCCGACTGATATTCGCCTAATTGATTTTCAATACCGGCTAAAATGCCGTAGTAGTTTATGTGTGTATTTAGCAAAGGGGTTGACTTCAATAACCAGTTTTTTGCCTGTTGTTTTTCCCCCGCAGCCAATAACAATCGAGCTTTCCATTCAAGATAGCGTGCATCGTTATTAAATAGTGACAAGCCCTGATTGATGGTGCTTTCCGCAGCATAAATATTCTGCTTTGACAGTTGTAGCGCAATCAACTGTAATCGTGCGCCATGTAAATGCGGATCCAGCAAAATTGCCCGTTGCAAATATTGTTCGGCATATTGAGGTTCAGCTTCGGCTTTCTTCCAAAGTTGCTGTGCACGCTTTACTGGATCAATTTTTTGCTTTTGAATAGTAAAGTCTGAACGGTTTTTTTCTGGCTGATTCTTTAGGTTTATTTTTTTTGCTTCAACTACAGCATCTACCTTCACAACCTGTTGTACAGGTTCTTTTATTGTTTCTGGAACCACATCTGCTACGGCTTTCTCTAATACTGGCACTTCTACTGCCACCGGCCTGGTTATAGTTTCCTTCTCTGTGGAAGCTACTGACACCAGCTCTGTTTCTTCTTTCGGTATTTGTTGCGTTGTAACTTTTATTTTTTGCTCTGATACAGATTCCAACAACTTGTCAGTAGGCATTTTTTCATTAACAATTTCAGATTCCGACGGTTGCACTTGTGTCTTCAACAGCATTTGTTTATTTTTAGTGGCTTTCTCCGGCAAATAGATTTTAGCGCCCAGCACCAACACCAGCGATAGCAGCAAAAAGATAATAATTCGTATCAATAACTGATTATTATTTTCTTTTTTTAAAATAACCCCTGTATCATTGACAGGTGCGCTATTTTGCTCCAGATCCTTTAACATTTTATTAATTACACTCATGAGCTACATTCCCATTACTGGCAATAAAATACCAACGCCCAATAACATAGCCAGAGGTAATGTGAAAATTTTTGGCCAGAAATGGCTGGTCACATCATCGGTATCTCTGGCCGATAATCGTACCTGCCTGGCTGATATTTCAAAACGCTGTTCTCCATAGGCCAGCATTAAAGATTTATGCGTTAAGATGTTTATCAGTCGTGGAATCCCCCTGCTGTATTTAAAAATCTTTTTAATGGCATAGGATGAGAATTTTATGGGTTGTAATGGACAGGTTTCATCACTGTGGATCCTGGCCGCATTTATTCGATGTTGAATATAGGCCTGGGTTTGCTTCAGGTTTAAAGCCGGCAATTTGTAGGAAAAAGTAATACGTTGGCGAAGCTGTCTTAAATGCGTTTTTGCCAGACGCTCATCCAGCTCCGGCTGTCCAAATAATACAACCTGCAATAATTTTCTCTTTTCTGTTTCTAAGTTGGTAAAAAGTCTTAAGGCCTCTAATGATTCATCAGGTAGGGCCTGGGCCTCATCAATAATTAATACTACCGGCTTACCCTTTTTGTGCAAATTAATCAGCCGCCGACTAATACGTTCGGTCAGTTGTATTTGATCCAGATTTTTATTAACGCGCATACCCAGTTCAGATGCCAGTGAAAAACGTAACTCTTCAGGTGAAAGGTAGGGATTTGGCAAATAAGCGCAGGCAAACGTATCTTCCAGTTCATTGAGCAACTGTCGACATAATAAGGTCTTTCCAGTACCCACTTCGCCACTGATTTTCATAAAACCTTCGCCACTGCCTAATGCGATTTTTAATACATTTAACGCTTCTACGTGGCCCGGTAATTTACAGAAAAAACTCGTGTCTGGTGTCAGACCAAAGGGAAGTTCGGTAAAACCAAAATGATACAGATACATATTGATTTAATTCTCCATAGACTGCATACGTTTTCGTGCGTTCATAATTTCATCTTGCCAGGTACCCTGTTTCACAACCTGAGCTCGAAGTAATATAATGAGTTCACTTTTGATTTTTTTGCGATTCGTCTGTTTAAATAATTCACCCATTACCGGCACATCACTCAGGCCTGGCGTTGAGTTAACATTATCACTTATTGTTTCCTGCATCAGTCCACCAATCACTATCACCTGTCCCGATGAAGCTTTAACAATTGAATCAGATTCTCGAATTGTGCTTAAGGCAAGTGGCAGGGTGAAATCGCTATCCCCCAGACTGATGACTTTAGTTTGATCTTTAACTTCACTCACTGCCGGATGAACATGCAAAATAATGTGCCCGTCTTCACTAATTTGCGGCGTTACATCTAAAGCAATACCTGAGAAGAAGGGCGTTAAAGTGACGTCGGGCGTTACTGATGATGTAGCAGTGCCGGCTACTGTAGTAGTGGATACATCCGTTACAAAAAATTCATCCGACCCCACTTTGATTACCGCTTTCTGATTGTTGAGGGTTGACACTCTGGGGCTTGACAATACCTTTACATTGCCCTGAGTATTCAATAGCTCAATCACTGCATTAAAATCACTTTTCTGGTATAGCAATGAAAAAACGCCCTGCAATGGATCATTACTATTAGTTGAAGAAACTGATTGTCCCTGTTGCGATAAATTTAAAACATTATTTGAATTAATGCTGCCAAACGAATTCCAGTCAATACCGGCCTGATGGCCTGAATTTAACCTCACCTCTAATATTTTTGCTTCCAGAATAACCTGTCGAGATAAACTGTTACCCGAGATATTTAGATATTTCTGCACCATCCTTAAGGTTTTCGGTTGTGCTCTTGCCACCACAATACCCGCCTGTGGGCTGACCTTAATTTGTGAACCCGGACTGTCTGCCACAATAAGTTTTAAGGTTTCTTCCAGCTCTTTCCATACATCAGCTTCAGTTTTAGTTTCAATATTAGTGCCACTGGTTAACTGTGAATTCCCTCTATTGCCCCCGACAACCTGGTTATTCTGATTTTGCCCTCGACTGGTATTACCGCCACCTCGGGATGAATTTTGATTATTGACCTGTCCGGCATTTACCCGCGTACTCGAGCGCCCTATTCTTTTTAAATTAATATAGTCCAGAGGATAAATTTCTGTTCTTAAAGCAACTGGCAACACGGTGTAAAGATGGTTTTTTAATTTATATTCATAGCCATAAACATCTCTAACAATGTTCATTACCTGACGTACGCTAACATCCTTTAATTTCAACGAAATTTTCCCGCTCACTCCCGGTGAAAGCACCATGTTGTAGGAAGTATCTGCCACCAGGCCAAAGAAAAACTGTTCTGCTGGCACCTCGGAAACATTCACATCAAACCTTGCTTCCATAACAGGGGCCACACTAAGTTCAGCTGGAGGTAATAAATCCTGCATGACTTCTTTTTCATCTATAACCGTACTATCAGCTGCCTGCTTTTCAGCCTGTTCCATCTGTCTGTCAAAACTGTCGCTTGGTTTCGTTAACGGCACTGACTGACAGGCCGTCAGCGTTAAGGCTAATGACAGTCCAAGCCAACGATTTATTAGGTTATTTTTCATTTGTTAAAACTCTTTTTTGCTGAATTTTTAATATCTATTGATTGCCATTTCAACCACTGTTTTTTCTGATGATAAAGTACTAGAACTTTTTCAGGTTTTATAGTGATCACCTTTATCCCTTTTT
This sequence comes from Aeromonadales bacterium, assembly GCA_011322365.1. Taxonomy (GTDB): domain Bacteria; phylum Pseudomonadota; class Gammaproteobacteria; order Enterobacterales; genus DRNA01. The sequence goes on from DRNA01000295.1 coordinate 4,455, forward strand.
TATTTTCACCCTGTTTAATTACCATGTCGTTAATCACTACCCAGGGCGAAACACCAGTCACCAGACCCTGTAATTTTAACTTTCTCTCAGCTATCACTTCTCCTGACTGAAAACTACTCATTCCGGGAGGTCGGGTAGGATCTCTTTTAGCATATCCTGACACTGACAAAGCCATAATTATTAAGCTGAGAATTTTTAGACTATTCACTATTGCCGGCTCCCATCCACTGTTCTTCTGTTCCCAATGTAGACAATTCGAGCGTTATTGTTGCAACAGGATATTTATCTACCTGATAGTCAATGGCGTCCCAGTAAAATCCATATCCATTTTTTTCAAGGTCAATAAGATATTTCACTGCATCAAAAAACCGGCCTTTAAATTTAAGCTGTAAAGGGTGTCGGTAAACGATGGGAGCCTTTTTTTCGTTGGTTGCTGGGTCTACCTCTCCATCTTCCGGAAGACCTACAGGCGGAAGATTAGCCAGATTTAATAGCTTCAATTTACCCCGTTTTTTCAACATCTTTTCAACCACTTCTGCCATAATTTGTGGTGGCACCAATTTATTCATTAATGAAGCCAGTACAACTTTTTGAGCTTCAATCTGCTTTTTAAGTTGTTGTTGTTGCCTGTCCAGCTTAACCGTGGAATGAATAGCCAATTGAGCCTGCGTCGCTTTTATCTGCTCGGTAATTTTGCTAATGTCTGCTGCATTTTTTTGCATCTGCATTTCGATCCGCTTTTGTGCACTTTCAAGAGGGTTAATTAACAAAAGCTGTACAAAAGCAATTAATACAACGGGAACTGTGATCAGCAACAGAATTTTTTCTCTTTTGGTTAATTTCTGCCAGTGTTGATTAAATGCCATTACTAACAGCCTCTGCATCTGAATATAAATAAAAGGTTGCTACCTTATCCTGAACCTTTTTCCTTTCAATATTAACTTCCTTAAATTTCACATCCCCGGTGTTGGGAAACTTTTGAAGTTGTATAACCATGTTAGCCACGGAAGAAGATTCCAGTGTTTTACCTTCCAGATTGATATTATGGTTTTTAATAAAAATCCGTGTTAACCACAGATCTTTGTTTTTTACCTGTGACAAATCTTTAAAAATGGCAGAAAAACCTTTACCCTGGGTTTCATTTAACTGCTTAATTAATTCAGATGTTTGCTGCCGCTGTTGCAATTGGTTCTGTAATTTCTGGATACTTGCCGTTGCTCGCGCCTCAACGTCAGCAGTGGGAATTAATGCCTGTAATTTGCTTAACTGCGAAAGCATTTTCTGTTGCTGATTTTGCTGCGTTTGTGCCAGTGTCTTTACTTTGTTGAGTCCATTCCACTGCATAAACCACAGTATAAAACTCAAGACGATTCCACCAATTGCTGCATAAGCAAGGGTATTGATGGGTAACACCTCGGGCGTGGGTAACAATTGCCCTTGATAAAGATTTACTTTCTGGCCACCAGACTGATTTGATTTCCCGGTTTGGTAAACTGCTGCCGTTGCCAGAGTTAACAGTCTTAACGCTGCCATGCCATATTTTGATTTATCGGCACAGATGTTCTCCATGCGCGTAACCGGATGACCTAAATTTTTCTCTAAATAATCTAATAAGGGTTGTAATGGCTCAGACCAGTCTGGAATAATAATTTCACCAATTGGCGGCTGGTTAAGCTGGCTCTGATAATAATCAAGCGTTCTTTGAATTTCTAATACC
>DRNA01000296.1 GCA_011322365.1 Aeromonadales bacterium
CACTGTGTCTGTAGGTCTGGCTTTTATGATGTGTGCCATAACAGCGGGTACACTTGGCCGTAAAGTGTAGGTGAATGTTCATGCAACCCACTAACTGTGACAGGCACTCACAATACACTTAGAGGCTATAAATAACCTAACGCCAAAGATATTAAATTAATTATTGAATAAAATTTTTAAAACAGGCAAAGTTACCAGAAGTAAAAATAATTATCGATTAATAGACAGAATCATCTTAAAGATGGTTTTCCTACAGCCTCGTTATGTTTAAACCCAAATTATGAGCCAGGATATTACTAAGGGAGCAATTTTTAAATACTTACAATCTTGGGATTCCTTTGATAAAAGAGTTTTGAGGAGAAAGGCCAGGCTTATAGAGTCACTTTAAGTGCGGGTAACAAATCCGTAGTAATTACTATGCCTTATGAAGTTGGTGAGTTCTTTCTGGATTTCTTAATAAACAATGAACCCCACTACTCTGATTGGTACGAAATAATGGAAGAATCGCTCCCTGAATTTATGCAATATACCAGGCAAGTAGCAGAGCACTTTTTATTTAATGAGGTTAGAGTTAAAACGAGTGGTTGGTGGGTATTTAAAATCCAGGAATTGCAATATTATAATGACGGAGCATGGTGCGGTGTCTTCGAGGAAAAAACATAACAATACACTGTTGTCGCCACTAAAAAATAACTATGTCAGATACTCACAATATTAAGTAATTAATATGAAAATTATATTGGCTACTATATTTTCCCTTAAAGCCATTGGCTTGCTTGCAAAAGACAATGAACCAGAAATTGTGACAGGTATTGTTGGTGGCACTTCCAAAGGTTCATTAGTGGGCGCATTTTATGTATCAGATAACCTTGGATAATTAGACAAATGGGTGTATTCACTGATCAGATTTATCTTCTATCCTGAATCATTATGACTGAACCTGATTCAAGATATGATGTCATTATCATCGGAGCTGGCGCTGCGGGTTTGATGTGTGCCATAACAGCGGGTAAACGTGGTCGTAAAGTGTTGGTGATTGATCATGCCAACAAGGTGGGAAAAAAGATTTTAATGTCCGGTGGTGGGCGTTGTAATTTTACCAATCTTGATATTCAACCTGAAAATTATCTCAGTCATAATTCACATTTTTGTAAATCTGCGCTGTCACGTTTCACGCAGTGGGATTTCATTGATCTGGTTGAAAAACATCAGATCCCCTACCATGAAAAAACTCTGGGGCAGTTGTTTTGTGATCATAAATCCAGTGATATTTTAAATATGCTGATTGAAGAATGCCGCCAGGCTAAAGTTAGTATCAAGACTCGTTGCCAAACCAAAACTGTTCAATGGGATGAACAGACCCAGCATTATTTGCTCGAGACAGATTTGAGGGAATTCACCGCTCAGTCTGTTGTTATTGCGACCGGTGGGTTATCTATTCCCACTCTGGGTGCTTCAGGGTTTGGTTATGATGTTGCCCGACAATTTGGTTTAAAACTCTACCCTACACGAGCGGGGCTGGTTCCATTTACTCTGGCAAAAAAGCAACTGGAAATTTACAAATCATTGTCGGGCTCTTCAATTGATGTAGAAGTCAGGTTTGACGATGTTGTTTTTCAGGAAGCAATGTTGTTTACCCATCGTGGATTAAGTGGACCGGCCATGTTGCAGATTTCATCCTATTGGCGACCTGGACAGGCAATAACTATCAATTTAGTGCCGGGGAAAAATGTAATTCAATGGTTAAAAAATCGCCAACAACAACGGGGAAATGCTGAGCTAAAATCCATTTTAAGTGAATTTTCCAGCAAAAATATCAGTCAGGTTTTTTGTGAACATTTATTAGCCAACAATGGTATTAATAATGCTGCCATGAAAACATTTAATGAAAAGCAACTGCAGAAAATTGAGCAAATTTTAACAAATTGGATAATCGTCCCTGCTGGAACGGAAGGTTATCGA
>DRNA01000297.1 GCA_011322365.1 Aeromonadales bacterium
CCCCTGCCAATAGCTTCGACCGGCCTGCCAGGCTCTTTTATTTTCATCTACCAATTGAATGATTTCGGCTTTATTATCAGGATATGAGCTGTCATTTTTTTCGGTTATCATGTAGTGCGCACTGACCCCGTGGGGTTCTGTCAGTGCTTTTAGTGATTTTGCATAATTGATAGAGGTGTGATGAATGACTAAAAAACGAATGCGATCATTGTGATTATCTGATTGAATTCGGGTAACAGGTAAATCTGAGCAACTTACCAGTGAGAGTAAAATTAAGTTGCAGAAAGAGGCTATTTTCAATGATATTTTATTCATGGTATTCCGATACAGCAGTGGCTGATTTATCTTTTTATTCTACGGGTTAAACCTAACCAGATGAAGTGTTATAGTACAATTATTTCAAGCAAAAAAATACTGAATTTTCAGTCTTTTACCAGAGAGTCCGGAGGGACAATTATGCCAATTTTAAGCTTTGCTGTACCCATGATGAAATGTCAGGGTTGTGTATCAGCCATTACTGATGCTCTGGCATCTGCCCAATCAAAAAATAAAGAGATAAAGCAGTTTTCTGTAGATTTGGAAAATAAAACTGTTTCCGTTGACAGTACATTATCTACCGATAGCGTCATCAGTATTATTAAAACTGTGGGTTTTGAAGCTACTCTAACTAATTGATTTATCTTGTTAAAGAGGGGTTAAGGCATGACCGATAAAATCAGGCTTTCCATTTCAGGAATGAGTTGTGCGGGTTGTGTTGCATCTGTTGAAAATGCCATTAGCACTGTAAAGGGCGTTGCTAGCAGCCGGGTGAATTTTGTGGAGCATACCGCGGAAGTTGAAGGCAATGTCTCAGCTGATACAGTTATCAAAGCGATACAGGATGCAGGTTACGATGCGGCATTACTGGCGGGTATAAACGATGAAGAGGAAAAGGAAGCCAGTGAACAGCTTTATTATAAAAAATTAATCAAACAGGCAATTTACGCTGCTCTGATTGGCTTTCCTTTATTTATTGCCGGTATGAGTGGGATTTTGCCGGAGTTAAATACTGAAAATGGCCAAATTTTCTGGTTGATAACAGGGCTGTTGACACTCTCGGTATTATATTATTCCGGCCGACATTTTTTTGTAGGCGCATGGAAATCTGCTATTAATCATAATGCCAATATGGATACCCTGATAGCATTGGGAACAGGGGCAGCATGGGTTTATTCCATGGTTATAGTTGCCCATCCTGCCTGGGTCCCCCCCATGGCACAACATGCTTATTTTGAAGCAGCCGTTATTATTATTGCTCTGATTAATTTTGGCTCTGCACTGGAAATGCGTGCTAAGGGTAAGACGTCGGAAGCCATTAAACGTTTGATTGGTTTACAACCGAAAACTGCGCGAGTCATTCGTGATGGTATTGAAAAAGATATCCCCATAGAAGCAGTTGGCCTGGATGATACTCTGAGAGTCCGTCCCGGCGAACGTATTGCTGTGGATGGTATTATTATTCAGGGACATTCTTCGGTGGATGAATCCATGTTAACCGGCGAACCCCTTCCGGTAACTAAAAAATCGGGTGATGAAGTGGTAGCCGGCACTATCAATAAATCGGGGAGTTTCCTGTTTCAGGCAAAAAAAATAGGTAAGGATACTGCTCTGGCACATATCATCGATATGGTACGCACTGCACAGGGCTCTAAACCGGCCATTGGTCGCCTGGTGGATAAAGTGGCCAGTGTGTTTGTGCCGGTGGTTCTTATTATTGCCGTGCTCACTTTTTTAATCTGGTTCAATTTTTTTCCTTCCGATGAAGCCATCACCTATGCCATTATTACGGCGATGACGGTGTTGATTATTGCCTGTCCCTGTGCACTGGGACTGGCAACACCGATATCTATTATGGTTGGCGTGGGAAAAGCGGCTGAATACGGTATTTTGATCCGAAATGGTGATGCGTTGCAACTGGCAGGAAAACTCGAAGTGATTGTACTGGATAAAACCGGAACAGTAACCGTGGGTAAGCCACAGGTAACGGCTTTAGTACCAACTGAAAAATTTACCAAAAAAGATCTTTTGCAACTAGCGGCCAGCCTGGAGCAACAATCCGAGCATCCTCTTGCAGAGGCCATTGTACATTATGCCCAGGAAGATAATTTACCATTGCAGCATCCAATTGATTTCAAGGCGATTTCCGGGCAGGGCGTAGAGGGCATAATAGAGAGTAAGAAGCTATTACTGGGTAACCGCCTGCTTATGGCAAATCATCAGATCGATATTTCCAGCATTGATTCTCAGGCACTTTCTCTTGAAGAAAAAGCACAGACACCGATGTTTTTAGCCGTAGACGGAGAACTGGCCGGGATTATCAGTGTTGCTGATGCCATTAAAGCGGATTCCGCGAAGGCCATAAAAAAAATGCAGCAAATGGGGCTGGAGGTTATTTTGTTAACCGGTGACAACCCGGTAACCGCCCGGGCGGTTGCTAAACAGGTAGGCATCACTCAGGTGATTGCAGAAGTTTTGCCCCAGCAGAAAGTGGATAAAATTGCCGAGATTCAGAAGCAGGATTTAAAAGTGGGTATGGTTGGAGATGGAATAAACGATGCGCCGGCGTTAGCTTTGGCCGATGTGGGCTTTGCCATTGGCACGGGTACTGATGTTGCCATTGAAAGTGCCGATATTACCCTGATGCGAGGATCACTGTTGAGCGTGGTTGATGCCATAAAAATATCCAGAGCGACAGTGAAGAATATAAAACAGAATCTCTGGGGTGCTTTTTTCTACAATATATTGGGTATACCCATCGCAGCGGGTATTTTATATCCCTTTTATGGGCTGTTGTTAAACCCGATAATAGCCGGAGCGGCCATGGCGATGTCATCGGTTACAGTGGTCACCAATGCTAATCGATTGCGTTTTTTGAAACCGGAATAAGTAATGTGTTCAGGATTGAATAATTAAATAAATATGCTGAGGACCTGGAATGAGTACTATTTTAGTTAATGTTGCCGGAGTGGTTTTGATAATTTTTATCATTTACTGGTTCTGGCTTACCGAAAAGAAAAAATAACAGTTTTTATTTGTCGTATTTTTCTGTAGAGTCTTTATCCCAGTATGACTATTCAGATATCAGAAAACGCCTCAAATGTTAGAAAAAAAATGCTATCGCCTTTCTATTCAGCCATCATTAACGGACGATGAAGCAGAACCATGGCAATTAATTAATCAAATACCGGGGAGTAAATATCTGGCCAATCGTTTGCTGGTAATGGCGGCCTTAAGTGAACAACCCTGCGAACTGAATAACCTGCCTGAAAATGATGATATCCGCGCTTTATTCAATGCCCTGGTGAGTTTGGGTTATGCTTTGAGCTGGCCCAAAGGTGAGTCTGTGAAAAGTGAGGGATTATCTCGGCGAAAGCTCCCCGGTAATAACCCGGAATCTTTACCGGTAAAAATTGACTGCGGTGCCAGTGGTACCATGGCGAGGTTTATTTCAGCTGTTGCTGCGCTGGATGATTTCCCCATTAAGATTTCAGGTAGCCTTCGATTACAACAGCGGCCCATGCAACCCCTGTTCGATGCACTGCAAACCCTAGGTGCAAAAATACAATCTCATGATCAACCCGGTTGTCTGCCAGTTACTATTACAGGAAGTATTCGACAACAGTCAATGCCTGACAACCACAATTTTCAGTCTGAACCGGCTAGTGTCTGTGTGCAACTTCCAGGTGACATCAGTAGTCAGTATATCAGCGCATTGTTACTGGTGGGTGCGCGACTAAATCGTCAGTTACAGATCCAGTTAACGCCGCCCATAGTCTCATCGGTTTATATTAAAATGACACTGCAAATTTTACAGCAGGCTGGAGTTAAGGTTGAATATTCTGACGACATGCAAAAGCTGGCGGTTTTTCCATCCATTATTTCACAACTATCAATAAGTTTAAATGCCGATCCCTGTAGTGCCAGTTATCCTCTGGCGGCGGCTGCTATCACCGGTCGTTCATTAGAAATTAAGCCATTTTATTACTTACCCGAACAGCAGGGAGAGTTTCAGATAATTGATCTGCTCAGGGACATGGGATGTGTTATAGATATGGATCAGGACTCATTAAGGATGTTGCCTCATAGCGGCAAGCTTAAGGCCATTAGCAGAGACATGGGCGATATGCCGGATATTGTACAAACAGTTGCTGTTATCTGTTCGTTTGCAGAAGGTGTCTCTCGCTTTGAAAATATTGCTCATCTGAAGGTTAAGGAGTCTGATCGTATAGAAGATACTGCAAAAGAGTTGAGAAAAGTAGGCATAGAGGTTAACTTTGGAGATGACTGGCTGGAAGTCGTAGGATTGCCAGCAGGTAAACAACTGCAAACCGCATGTATTGACAGTCATGATGATCATCGAATGGCAATGGCGTTATCACAGCTGGCCTGGAAAAACTCAGCTATTGAGATGATGGCACCGCAGGTAGTGGCAAAATCATTTCCAGGATTCTGGCAGTTAATGCAATTGATGGGAATGAGCATTACCGAGTGTGTAAAGGGTGCCTCTATTAATTGAAGTACCCTGAAGTAATTGTCAGGGTTAAATTTGCTATTCGCGGAATAGTTTCAACAGGTAGATAAATAATGTCAGGTAGTACCATTGGTCAGATATTTAAAGTGATGAACTGGGGTGAATCTCATGGCCCGGCGGTAGGGGCTGTGATTGATGGTTGTCCTGCAGGGCTGGCATTATCTATTGAGGATATTCAGCCTTTACTGGATCGACGTAGACCCGGTCAGTCTCATCTGGTCACCCAGCGGAATGAAGCCGATAAAGTGCAGATTTTATCCGGTGTTGTCGATGGCTGCACCACCGGTACTCCCATTAGTCTAATGATTGAAAATGCCGCTCAGCATTCGAAAGATTACCACAACTTAAAGCAGATTTATCGTCCCAGTCATGCAGACTTTACCTACCAGAAAAAATATGGTCTCAGAGACATAGCCGGTGGTGGTCGTTCTTCAGCACGGATCACAGCGGGCTGGGTAGCCGCCGGGGCGGTGGCCATGAAAATTCTGGCCAGTGAAAATATCCAGATTACCGCCTGGGTGAATCAGGTAGGTAACATTGTTTGCGGGCTGACACCAGAGCAGGTCAATTTTGAAATGGTAGAACAATCCGCCACGCGTTGCCCGGAAGCGAGTGTGGCAACTCAAATGGAACAGAAAATTCTCGAAGTCAGAAAGCAGGGTGATACCATTGGCGGTGTGGTTCGTTGCAAAGTAGAGAATATGCCGTTGGGTCTGGGTGAGCCGGTTTACGACAAACTGGAGGCGGAGTTAGCTAAAGCCATGTTATCTATTAACGCCAGCAAAGGTTTTACCATTGGTTCGGGATTTGAGGGTGCAAAAATGCAGGGTTCTGAACACAACGATCCCTTTATCTGTGAAGATGGTCAGATTAAAACACAAAGTAATTATTCCGGAGGTATCCAG
>DRNA01000298.1 GCA_011322365.1 Aeromonadales bacterium
TTAGAGAAGATGAAAGCCCCATTTATGCTGAAGACGGTGCTAAAACATGGTGCTATTCAGGCGGGCCTTGATCAAAATCATTAAAGCTCATCCCTTTAAAGACAGTGTCGCGGGCAAAATGATGCGAGCGGGATGGGATGATAAATTCAGGGGAGAGATTATTTTTGGTCAAAAATCAGTCAAAGTATAATCCGGCCCTGATCAGTTACTCATCGTTGAGTTAAAAGCTGAAGATAATATAAAAACCCATCTATCAATAAGTTTTGCAAATTACCAATGTATAAAAGATATTCTTGAATTCACGGGCTCGTTCACAAAAGCAAAATATCAATGGATAACGGGTTCTTTGTTAAACATACAGGCTTCTGACTATTTAGTAATCAAGAATTATGTCTTAAACGGAAAGCTCAATTGTGGAGAGCAAACAGTAAACATAGAAATCAATGTTAATACACCTTCAGACAGTTTATTATATACCCATAATCATTCAGGGAACAGGGAGATAAGGTGATGAAACGATTATTGGTAATAATCATTCTGCTTGGAGTTATATGGCAGTATAAATCAGAACATGATATCAATGTGAAAAATAATCAATTAATTGAAACAGCTAAACCGATAGAAATTCAACAGAAATATAGCTGTGATGGACGCCAATATTGTAGCCAGATGCACTCTCGGGCTGAAGCCCTGTTTTTTTTTTAAAAATTGCCCCAATACAAAAATGGATGGTGATTACGACGGTATACCATGTGAAAATGATTCACGCTTTTGAGGTATCGGGGCTCAGTCTGTAAATTTGAGCTATTTCTAGTTAGGCATAATTTGTACAACTATTTTACCCATAGACTGACTACTTTCCATTAATTGATGGGCTTTTTGAATGTCGTTAAAAGCAAATACTGAGGCAGGTTTACACTGATAATTACCCCTTTCTGCCTGTTTGATTATTGATTGCATCGGTATATCTGATAACGGAAAATCCTTTTGACCAAACAAAAAACTGGCAAAAAAGTTTAAATTTATGCCTGGCGGCATATCCTCTAACGGGTTGAATTTGATGGCATCGCCACCACCAAGAAATCCTGCATTGCAAACAAAGCCCCCTTTTTTGACCAGTTTGAGTGAATCCAGTAGTGTGCTATTCCCAATAATGTCCAGTACACTGTCAATACCATCGAAGTGGGTTGCTCTGATTTTATCAGCAATATTATTTTTCTCTATATAAACTTCAGAGCAGCCTAGATTTTTCAAAAATGTAAACCTGTGCGTTGATCGGGTTGTGGCTATAACAGTTACTCCGTCGATTTGACTGGCTATATTGATTGCCGCCTGTCCTAATGCAGATGTACCTCCTCTAATTAAGATCACATCACCCGCATTAATGTGCATATTTTGGTGCAGGCAAGCCCAGGCTGTAGAATAGGACTCAGGAATAGCGGCCAATTCAGTCCAGCTCAAATGTGTTTCAACAGGGATTACATTGGTGGCGGCAATGGTAGTAAATTCTGCATAACTGCCATTTCTGTTGCGCCCCATTCCGCCCATTAACGCTATAACTTTATCGCCTCTTTGCAACTTGCCAGAGGGATCTTCCATAATCTCACCTACACATTCGATACCCGTTATTTTTGCTACATCACCCCAGGCACCTTGTCGCATATAACATTCGGCGCGATTGAGACCAAAAGCATGAATTTTAATTAAGACCTCTCCTATTGCTGGAATGGGAGTTGCAATATCATCTATCTGTAAAACTTCAGGACCACCATAGTGTTTAATAATAACTGCTTTCATAATTACCTCCATAAAAATGAAGGTCTATAGTAATTAAATAAAATGTATGATAAAAGTACATAAAACTTACGATCAATGTTTGATTATTAAACAATATGAATATTAGTTTACAGCAACTGCACACTTTATCCGCAATAGTAGAACAGGGCTCAATTCAGGCAGCGGCCCTTTATTTACACAAAACTCATCCAAGTCTTATTACCGCCATAAAAAAACTGGAAGCTGAGTTGGGATTTGCATTATTTGATCGTTCCGGTTATCGCTCAGTACTTACCGCAGAAGGAGAGGCTTTTTACAGAAGTAGCCAACAGATTTTGCTTGATGAAAAGCGTTTACAGTTGCAGGCAGCACATCTTAAAAATGCCGAAGAAGTGGAGTTGACCATAGTCATCGGCGATATTTCACCAATTCCTCAAAGTACGAAGGTTTTGAAGGCATTTTTCCAAAAGCATCAGTTCACACAGTTGAATTTATTATTTGAAAACCTGGAAGGTGTTAATGAACGGTTATTAAATGATGAGGCGGACCTTATTATTCATTGTATTGACCAAACTGATCCTCGATACGAGTACCAGCCATTTTGTGAAGTTGAACTTATTCCGGTAATTGCACCGGATTATCTGGATATACCTTTGCATAATGAGCTTAAATACAGTGACATTCATCATCTGACTCAAAGTACCATTAAGAGTACCGCAATTAATATGCCGACTAAAGATTATTTTCTGCAGCAACAAACAGCACAAATTAAGGTGGGCGATCAAAATACCAAGAAGGAGATTATTCTACAGGGTATGGCCTGGGGTCATATGCCTTTATTTTTGGTCGAAAAAGAACTCCAGAATGGACGTTTGCTTTCTTTGGCGGGCAAGTTTATTAAATCCCACAAACTGGACATTGTGGTTGCACGATCTGCGAATAAAATACAGGGTAAAATAGCTAACAGGCTTTGGAAATTTTTCAGTTATTAACTTCAATTGATTTATATACCCGTTCTACTTAAAGATGCCTGTTTCAGAGTTCAGACATCCTCCTTGAATTCTGAAACCCGTATTTTGAATGATTAGGGGTGTATTCCTTTTGGGAAACTTTTACAATGTTTTCTTGTCTCTGCTTTGAACAATCTCTATGATGTCACCCAATTGTGTATTTCTCACGCTCAGGTTTATAGATGCGAGCTAATCATTGTAACGTAAAGGATTTTGCCATTTCATGATAAAACCATTTTCGCTTTTTGTCGGGCTGCGTTATACCCGTGCAAGACGTCGCAATCACTTTATTTCCTTCATTTCTCTGGTGTCCATGATTGGGATTGCACTGGGTGTGATGGTGTTGATTACGGTGATGTCGGTGATGAATGGTTTTGAACGCGAATTACGTTCGCGTATTCTGGGGATGACGCCACATGTTATTGTTGGTGACAGACGCGGACCGTTAACGGACTGGCAAGCCCTGGCGGATAAATTAAAGCAACGTCCTGATGTGGTGGCTACGGCACCCTTTATTCAAACTCAGGGCATGCTGCGCGCTAATGGACTGAATCAGTATGCATTTATACAGGGAGTTGATCCCAAAATGGAAGCCAAAGTCTCTATTGTGGGTAGCCATATGCGGGAAGGTTCGCTGGATGATTTAAAAGCAGGTGAGTGGAACATTATTCTGGGCGATAATCTGGCGCGTAATTTAGGCCTGTTTGTCGGCGATAAAGTGACCCTGATTGTGGTAGAAGGCACTAATGTTTCACCTGCGGGCATACTACCTCGTTATCGTCGTTTCACCGTAGCCGGAACGTTTGAAGTTCGTGCTGAAATGGACTCGTCTCTGGCGTTACTTAATTATCACGACGCCCAGAAGTTATTACGTATGGGGCAGGGTGTAACGGCTTTGCGGTTAAAGGTTAGTGATGTGTTGCAGGCACATGATATTGGGAGACAGATCCGATTTGCCCTGGAGGGCCCATTTTATGTTTCCGACTGGACTTATACTCAGGGCAGTCTGTTTCGTGCTGTGAAAATGGAAAAGAATATGATGTTCTTACTGCTGACGTTTATTATTGCTGTGGCGGCCTTTAATATTGTTTCTACTCTGGTGATGGTGGTCACGGATAAACAGTCAGATATTGCTATATTAAAAACTATGGGGGCAACGCCTCGCACTATCCTCGGTATTTTTATGGTTCAAGGTGGATTAAACGGCGTTATTGGTACTTTATTAGGTGTGGTAACGGGTATTGGGTTGTCATTAAATCTGCCCCAGTTTGCCAGTTGGTTAGAACAGACTCTGGGTATTTCCCTGTTACCGGGAGACGTCTATTTTATTGATTTTCTGCCCTCTGAGTTACATTGGGATGATGTTATCAATGTAGGTGTTGCGGCACTGTTAATGGCGTTAATAGCTACGGTTTATCCAGCCTGGCGGGCTTCGCGAGTTAAACCGGCGGAGGCTTTACGTTATGAATGATGTCGAATTAAAAAAAGAGCAGGGTAGTTCTGTAATTAGTGCCCGAAAACTTACGCGAACCTTTGTTGATGGCAAAAAAGAAGTGGCAGTTTTAAAAAATCTTGATCTTGACGTGATCACCGGGGAACTGGTCGCTATTGTGGGTGCTTCGGGTTCGGGCAAAAGTACTTTATTGCAGTTATTAGGTGGACTGGATCAGGCCAGCTCTGGTGACATTTTTATCAACGATCAAAATATCAACGGCTTAAGCGAAAAGAAACTGGCAAAGATTCGCAATCAAAACCTGGGATTTGTTTACCAGTTTCACCATCTGTTAACCGAGTTTACCGCACTTGAGAATGTTTCCATGCCCTGTTTACTGGCTGGTTGGAGCGTGAATGATGCAAGAAAACGGTCACTTGAATTGATTGCGGCTGTTGGGCTTGCTGACAGAGCTGAACATAAACCTGGAGAGCTTTCTGGAGGGGAGCGTCAACGCATTGCTTTTTCCAGGGCGTTGGCTACACAACCCGGTTGTATTCTGGCTGATGAACCGACGGGAAATCTTGATGAAGCCACCGCAAGTGAAGTGTTTAAATGGCTACTGGAGTTGAATCAAAAATTTAATACCAGTTTTGTAATCGTTACCCATGATCATGGGCTTGCGGATCAAACCCATCGAAAACTGACACTTCAGGACGGGCACTTAATTAGATAATCTAAACTGTATTATGAATGAGATTATTTATCGGTTCGAGTTACGAGTTGCGAGTTACAAAAAAGGAAGAAAACAGATTTGCTGAGGGATAGTTACTCAGATCCATCCGATGGGTTGTTTTTCTGTGCCTTTTTGAGAGCTCTTTTTGCTTTATAACGTTCTTTTCTTTCCTGCCAGGCTCTACTGACTGAAATTCGCCAGATTATGCGAATGGTAAAGTAAGCTAATATTGAAAAAAATATCCCGGAAACAAAACAGCCTAACAGGAAAGGTTGCCAGATTTCAGAGAGACTGTCACTGAGCCACTTGAAACTTAATTCAAAGTTAAAATTAATCGGTGCCAATCCAAGTATCCAGGCACCCAGTTTATAAGTTCCATAAAACATGGGTGGCATCGTAAGTGGGTTGGTTATCCACACCAATGCTACCGATATAGGCATATTGGCATTGAACATTATGGCTCCAATAGCGGCCAATAGCATTTGGAAGGGTACTGGAATAAATGCGCAGAAAACTCCAACGGCAAAAGCTCTTGCCACATTTCTACGGTGCATATGCCACAGATTGGGGTTATGCAACAAACTACCCAGAAACTTTAAATGTTTATGGTCTTTAATGCTTTGTGGATCCGGGGTATAGCGTTTTATGAATTTACGTGGCATAGTTAGTTAACAAACTTTATAACATCAGGTTTAAACATGCGTTCATGGATGATCGCCTTTCTCGTTGGCACAATCACTTTCTGGCTTCTGCCAGAACTAGCTTTTTCGGCTAAGTATCATATTCCTATTTACGTTTTGATGACGGTATTGATAGTCGGCCTTGCCGTTATTGTCTACTTAATCAAAGTGGGAAAGGTCACTTATGCTAAATTACATTGTCCGAAAAAAAAGCACTTAACATTGCTGTTGTTCATTATAGGCTTACTTTACCCATATCTACAGTATAACCTCAGCAGAAGTCAGATAAATTTAATTCCAGAGTATCAACAAAACATTCTGGTAAGCGGATATGTGAAA
>DRNA01000299.1 GCA_011322365.1 Aeromonadales bacterium
AGAGAAGATGCTGTAAACTTTGTACAATTTTTTCAAGAGCAAGCTAAAAGAAAATTCTTATGTTAGAAAAATTTAGAGATGGTATGAAAAGTACCTGGGCAAAAGTCGTCATGGCACTCATTATTGCCTCATTCATATTTGCCGGGATAGGTAGCTATCTGGTGACTAATGTAAATACTGAGGTTGCAGTTGTCAATGGTGAAAAAATTTCACGTTTACAATTCGACGAACGTCTCCAGATGGAAAAAAATCGCCTGGGTGAGCAATATGCTCAGTTTTATAGCACTGAAGCTGCACAGCGCCAGTTTGCTGATATGGTCGTTAATTTTATGATTAATGAAAAGTTAGTGGAACAGGCCAGCGAAGATTTAGGGCTTTACGTGAGTCGTAAAGCAGTGATGGATGATATAGCCAATACAGAAGCTTTCCAATTAGATGGGAAGTTCAACAGTGAAATCTTTAAAAATTTACTGTCTTCAAAAGGCCGGACGCCCGAAAAATATGAATCCGAAGTACGAAAACAGAAACAAACAGCTCAGCTTGCCGGGATGATAGATTCTGAATTTGCTCTACCTCACGAAACCAACCGATTATTATCTCTTCAGGGTCAGACAAGATCCGGGGGCTATGTCAGCATTAAATCTGACTTACTTGAAGCCTCTGTAGGTTTTGAAGGACTGGATGGAGAGCAAAAATTAAAAGACTTCTACCAGCAGAACCTGAAAAGTTTTGAAGTACCGGAAAAAGTCATCGTGCAATATGTTGAGCTGGATGCCAATAAACTTAAAATTGAAGTTACAGAACAGCAGTTAAAAACTTATTATGACGAGCATCCCGATGACTTTGGCTCTGCTGAAGAGCGAAAAGCCTCCCATATCTTAATTGCTGTTGCCGCGGATGCTGATGAAGCGACCGTAGAAAAAGCAAAGGCGAAAGCGGAAGCTATACTGGCAAAAATTAAAGCGGGTGAAAACTTTGCAGATCTTGCGGCTAAGGAATCTGATGATACTGTAAGTGGAGAAAAGGGTGGTGATCTGGGCTATTTTGCCAAAGGCGTTATGGACCCGGCATTTGAAACTGCTGCCTTTGATTTGAAAAAATCGGGTGATTTAAGTGACATCGTCCGTAGTGCTTTTGGTTTTCATATTATTCAGTTAACCGATATTAAACCGGGAGAGGTCAAACCCTTCGATGAAGTTAAAGCGGAAGTAACCAAAGCTGTTGAAGCGAGCCTGAAGGATGAAAAATTTGTTGAGTTAAATGATATTCTTACTGAAAAAGCCTTTGAAGTAGTTGATTCACTAGATGAAGTAGCTGCATCTACTGAACTGGAAATTAAAACCTCTGAACCCTTTGCTAAAACGGGGGGTAAAGGCATTTTCGCAAATCCGGCAGTTGTAGAAGCGGCTTTTTCAGATAATGTTATGGTCAATGATTACAATTCAGAAGTCATCCCCCTGGGTGAAGAACATGCCGTAGTACTGCGAATTAAACAAGTATTACCAGCCAGAACCAAAACCTTCGATGAAGTCAGAATGCAGGTCGAACAACGCTTGAGACGTAAAGAAGCACGGGATAGAGCCGAAATTTTAAGTGGCAAGGTGTTAGATGCGTTATCCTCAGGTGAAACACCGGAAAAGGCGCTTACCGTTCTACCTGAACAATTGAAAGCGAAATGGGAAATATTCGAAAATCTGGGAAGAAATGATAAAACTCTTTCACCCCAACTCACAGACTTTATTTTCAAAATGGCAAAACCTGCGGAAGGCAAGCCGGTGTTTGCTAAAACAGCTACATTCACGGGTTTTGAGGTAGTAGAGCTGGATAAAGTGATTAATGCGGATCCAGCAAAATCCACACCCGTGCAGAAAAAACAGCAGGCAGAAGTCATCAGTAGGGAAAAAGCCTCAGCCGAAGTTCGAGCCTTCCGGAGCTGGCTAGAAAAGCATGCCGATATTGAGCGGTTACCCATCAGTAATTAGTAGAACGTTAAAGGTAGCACCTTTAGGATATTGGGTTGGTAATCATTGAGATTCCAAGCTAAAAGACGCCGTGAATACATCCATGTAGGCTTCATTGTGGCATCCATGCCACAAAGACTTTTAGCTTTGAATTTCAATGACTTCCTGATTAAGATTTAATGCTCATGCACAAACTCATAGCTGTGGAAACAACTAGAAAGATAGGTATCTTTGTAGAGTAATTGAGTTAGATGCTAGCATCTAACTC
>DRNA01000300.1 GCA_011322365.1 Aeromonadales bacterium
GAAAACTGGTACACATTTAGCTGGAAATCTGGATAATGAACAACAGGCGATACTTGATGTAATTGACTTTTCGACCACGCCAGTTGACGTTATCGTCGAGCGTTCCCGGTTGTCGGTAGAAGTTGTTTCAGGTACGCTATTAATCCTGGAACTGGAAGGTTATATTGCCAGTGAGCAAGGTGGTTATTCTAAAATAACCCAAACATGACAGAATATGAGCATGAGTATCATCCACTTACAGAAGGAAATTATTCTTGGTTTATAACAATGTAATGGAAGTGTTAATGTTTATCTTTGATCACTATGACGAAGGTAAGCCCAATTTAACAGCGAAGCAGCCTGAAATTGAAGATGTTTTAGAGCATGCCGGATTTGATGATGGTGATATTAACCGTGCGCTTATCTGGTTAGATGATCTGGTGTTGCTGTGTGATGATGCAGATGATGTACCGTTAACTCATGTCCCCGGGGTTCGAGTCGCCAGCCCTGAAGAACAACAATTTCTTTCCCTGGAATGCCAGAGTTTTCTGATTCAACTGGAACAACTTGGCATTCTGGATGATTATAGCCGCGAACTGGTGATTGATAGGGCCATGGCTCTGGCCAATGGCGCTGTCAGTCTGGATTCTTTAAACTGGGTAGTGCAGATGGTATTGTATAACTTACCTGGCCGGGAATATGCCTATGCTTGCATGGATGGACTAACCAGTGAAACCCACTGGCATTAATTGTTTAAATATGTAGCTATTTGACTCAGGTATTTTATTCATGACCGATTAAATTCCTGTCATCAGTTATCAATGAAACTGAGTTAGCTACAAAGGCATGATTTTGTACTATTTTGTTAATGAAGGATTGAGGATTTTTAATGAATAAACCATTTGTTGCCATTTTAATGGGGTCAGATTCAGACTGGCCGGTGATGCAGGCAACTACAGTAGTACTTGATGAACTGCAGGTACCTTACGAGGTCAAAGTGACTTCGGCCCACAGAACCCCCGATGCCACACATGACTATGTTGTTGATGCAGAAAAGCGTGGTTGTAAGGTGTTTATAGCTGCCGCTGGCCTGGCTGCACATCTTGCTGGTGTGGTTGCGGGTATTACCTTAAATCCGGTGATTGGCGTGCCGATGGATGGAGGCCCTCTCAAAGGTATGGATGCGTTACTCTCCACGGTACAAATGCCGGGCGGTGTTCCGGTAGCTTCGGTGGCTATTGGCAAAGCGGGAGCTAAAAATGCAGGTTATCTGGCCGCACAAATTTTAAGTGTTGCCGATGAGTCTTTGGCAGAACGGGTTCGAGCCGAACGAAAACGAGCAGCAGCGGTTGTTATGGCAAAGGATGCACAACTGCAAACACAGTTAAAGTCATAAATGGATGAATCTGTCCACTGGCAAATAGCACAGGCCACCGATAAATTAATCTCCGGGGGCGTTATTGCCTATCCTACCGAAACTATTTATGGCATAGGTTGTGATCCCCGATCCGCAAAAGCTCTTAATAAATTGCTGAAAATTAAACAGCGTGATGCCAATAAAGGCTTTATCTTATTGGCTAGCGAACCTGAGCAACTCTGCTTCTGGTTAGAAGATAAATGGATTTCGTGGTTAAAAAAACAGTCTGAAACGCCCATCACAACCTGGGTTGTTCCCTGTAAAAAAGAAACATTACCCGAATTGAAAGGGGAGCATAAATCGTTGGCAGTCAGGTTGTCATCGCACCCTATGGTAAAAAGGCTTTGTGCAATAACAGGTGCCATAACCTCAACAAGTGTCAACCGGACAGATCAGGGTCCACTTAATGATTATATAAAGATAAAACAACAGTTTTTACTGGAACTGGACTGGATAATTCCAGATGAAACGCAGACTAAAGTGGTGCAAGAAAGAAAAAGTAGTCGTATTGTTGATGCTGTAAGTGGAAAGATTTTACGAAAATAAATCTGGAGAATAAAATGAATGATGTTTCACTTGATGAAGTCAGAGCCTGTTTTTTATCATTGCAACAGGATATCTGCCAGCAACTTGAAGAAGAAGAGCAACAGAATAAATTTATCACTGATCGTTGGCAACGAGAAGCCGGTGGTGGAGGCCTGACACGAGTGATGGAAAATGGTCAGCACATTGAAAAAGGCGGTGTGAATTTTTCAGAAGTAACCGGTGATTCATTACCCGCTTCAGCCAGTGCTCATCGCCCCGAATTAGCCGGTAGAAGTTTTCATGCCATGGGTGTCTCTCTGGTGATTCATCCGCGAAATCCTTTTGTGCCCACCAGCCATATGAATGTCAGATTTTTTATGGCTGAAAAAGCGGGAGAAGATCCGGTTTGGTGGTTTGGTGGTGGCTTTGATTTAACACCCTATTATGGTTTTGAAGAAGATGTGGTGCATTGGCACCAAACTGCAAAAAATGCCGTAGAAAATTTCTCTGGTGATTATTATGACAAATTTAAAAAGTGGTGTGATGACTATTTTTATCTGAAACACCGCCACGAAGCCAGAGGTGTTGGTGGGTTATTTTTTGATGATTTTAACGAATTAGGTTTTAAAGAAAGTTTTAAATTTGTTAAGTCGGTGGGTGATCATTATATCAAAGCCTATCGTCCCATTTTAAATAAAAGGAAAAATCTTCCATATACAAAAAGACAGAAAGAATTTCAGTGTTTCCGTCGTGGACGCTATGTGGAATTTAATCTGGTATTTGATCGCGGCACATTATTTGGTTTGCAATCAGGAGGTAGAACAGAATCCATATTAATGTCCTTACCCCCGGAAGTGCATTGGCATTATAACTGGCAACCAGAGCCCGGATCAGATGAAGAAAAATTGTACACAGACTTTTTACCGATTAAAGATTGGTTAGTGGAGTGACTGGGCCGAGTTTCGAGTTGCGAGGAAAACAATAATAAGGTAAAAACACATGTCCATCATTGAAGCGGTAGCAGTGATATTCGGTTTAGCCGCGGTATGGTTAAATGTCAGACAGAATATATGGGGTTGGCCGGCAGGATTAGTTCAGGTTGTTTTGTATATTTTTGTTTTTTATGAAGCAAAATTATATTCAGATTTAATTCTCAGCGTGATCTATATTTTTTTACAACTGTATGGCTGGTATAGCTGGCTGTATGGAGGTGAAAAACATTCTAAATTAAAAGTGAGCTGTTTGAGTCCCAGTCTGATTTCCTTCTGGATAGTGGTGTGTATTTCGGGAACATTAATGTGGGGCTATTTTATGCAAAATAATACCGACGCGGCTTTACCCTACCCGGATGCCTTCACTACGGTAGCCAGTTTAATAGCCCAATATCTGATGACAAGAAAAAAGCTGGAGTCCTGGATTTTATGGGTGATAGTGGATGTTGTGGCTATCTCAGTTTATTTTATCAAAGGATTGTATTTAACCACAGGGCTTTATAGTGTGTTTTTGATCATGTCGGTATTTGGCTATCTGTTATGGAAGAAATCACTGGAAGAAGAAAAGGTTATGGCTTAGTAGAAAAAACAAATTGTTGATTTAACACAACCAACAATCTGTTTTTGATTTCCTTAGGCCAAAATCCCCCCATCCACCGGCAATGAAATTCCAGTAACATAACTGGCGGCATCGGATGCCAGGTATAAAAATGCCGGGGCTATTTCTTCGGGTTGAGCCACTCGGTGTAAAGGGATGGCGGGCAGGATCATGTTTAGCATGGCTTCATTCTGGGTTAATGCTGAGGCGAATTTGGTTTCGGTTAATCCGGGTAACACAGCATTTACACGAATATTCTGGGGGGCGCATTCTTTGGCAAAGGCTTCAGTCATTGAAATAACTGCCGCTTTGGTGATGGAATAAATTCCCTGCATGGGACCGGGCGTGACGCCATTGATGGAAGCAGTATTAATAATACAGCCGCCACCGCTTTCTCGCATTAACTGCCCCGCGAGTTGGCTCATTAAAAAATAACCCTCGATATTGACTTCAACAGTTTTTTTAACCGCACTCATGGGTGTATCGAGAATATGGCCAAAGTAAGGATTGGCTGCAGCGTTATTCACCAGAATATCCAGTTGACCGAAACGGGATTGTATATCTTTCATAAGCGTCTGAACTGCCTCTTCATCACCAATATGGCAGGCAATGGCGTGGGCCTTGCCGCCATCGTCATTAATACTGCCAGCAATGGCCTGAACACTTTCTGCCTTACGGCTGGATACGATAACTTCTGCGCCGTTAATAGCGAATAATCGGGCGACTGCTTCACCAATACCTCGGCTGGCACCCGTTATCAGTGCGGTTTTTCCACTGAGATCAAAGGCATTCTTGCTACTGATTTTGGTGATGGTTTCTGTTGCTAGTGCATTGTTGAAAGTCACTATAGTTTTCATGAGTAAATGGTTTCCTGTGTAAAGTGTTGAGCTTTTGCCTGTAGCGCCATGTTGAGTCGAATTCTATTTAATAGAGTTATGGTTATTGGCAGTAAGATTCTGCTCGATGGATCAATATGCTACAAATTTTTCCAAAATCTTTAAATTTTTTATTATGGGTTTTTCCCAGCACAAAACGCTGGTAAATCTGCTGTGCAATGACTGCAAGTCGAAACAGACCAAAAACCGTATAATAACGGAAGTCACCCAGATCTTCTCCACGAAGGCGGGCATAATAATTAATAAGTTGCTGGCGGCTCATCATGCCTTCATCAGTTGTTGGCATCATACGGATCATCTGCAATTCAGCTGGATCATCTTTTTCAATCCAGTAGGCTAAAGAACAACCTAAATCCATCAGTGGATCACCTACCGTAGCCATTTCCCAATCTAAAATAGCGATTATTTCGGTGGGGTTTTTCGGATCAAGTACCACATTATCAAATTTATAATCATTGTGAATAAGCGCAGGAGTGTGATGATCTGCCGGTTTGTTTTTATCCAACCAGTCCATTAGATGTTCCGCCGTTGGCACATCGTCGGTTCTTGCTTTCTCATAACGTGAACTCCAACCGCTGATCTGCCGAGCAACATAACCTTCGGGTTTTCCTAATTCAATCAGACCGGTGCTATAAATATCAATGTTATGCAGATCAGCATGAATTTTAATCAGATTCTGACATAATTTAAGATTATCAGATGATGATAATTTTATTGGCATTTCTTTTCGGGGAATGATGCCGGTAATTTTTTCCATAATGAAAAAGGGGCGGCCTAAAATTGTTTCATCTTCGCAATAGGCAATGGCTTTGGGACAATAGGAGAAATATGGGCGTAGTTTGTCTAATACATGAAATTCCCGGCCCATATCATGGGCGCCTTTAATATTGGCTCCTTTCGGTGAAGTACGCAGGATCATCTCTTTACCATTAAGCGTCAGCTGATAGGTCAGATTTGAAGCCCCCCCCGGAAATTGCAGGATTTCAAGGCTTGAATTTTTATCAGGAGAATCAATTTTATGATTCAGATAACTCAATAACTTCTCGGCATCCAGAGAGTCTTCTGTACGGGGTTTCTGAGCGGTGTCGATGATATGTTTATCAGGCATGATTTATCCTAAGGAATCTGTCATGGAAGCAAGATGTATTTTATCCACAGAGGTTATATTTAACTCTCTGACTGTACTCATTTCCTGCCAGAGAATTTTATAGCCTCTGGTCCAGGAAAATATCTTAACCCGATTTTGCCATAATTGCATTTCTTTTACAGTGGCGGCTCGGGATATACCAGCAGTACCTTTGAGTCTGAGTGCAGGATAAGCATCAAATTTACCGCTGATTAAAGCTTTAAACCAGAACCATCGGTTGCTGTTTACTGCAAGTATTGAGAAAGGTTCATTATTGGAGAGATTATTTTTAAGATGTTGGGTAAATTTTTCAAAATAGATAGCTTTCCCTTTTTCCCCCAGAATGACGGAACCAATTGGTGTTACATGAGGACAATTATTTTCATCCAGCGAAGCAATAGAGAAATGTAAAGATGAACGAAATGCATGCTGGCAAAGCACTTTTACTTCAGGCCAGTCTTGTTCTATATTCATGCGATATTTTCTCTAGCAGACAAATGATCATTGACCACTTCCATCACCTGTTGCGCAAATGCATCAACGCTGATTTTTCTTCTTTGATATTTCCAACGTTTTAGATACCAGTCCTGCATCATAGCCTTGATTAATGCGGCAAACATGGTAGCGTCAATATTTTTGAAGACAGCTTTTTTTATTCCCAAAGAAATAACATCTGATATCTTATCTTCGGTAATTAGTTCAGCCTCTATGGCGTTTTTTTTATGGTTGCGACTCAAATTTTTACTTTCCATATAGGCGAAATAAAACCAGGGTTGCATGAATTCGCTCAGATAAATATGGGAAAAAATAATGGTTTTGAGTTTTTGTTCAGGGGGTTGATCCAGATCTTCCAGTTTAATAAAACTCTCCGAACAAAAGAAATTTAAAAAGGCATAAATTAAATCAGCCAGATGATCTTTGCTGTGTATATAGGCATACAATCCCCCCATACTCAGCCCGGTTTCTTTGGCCAGTTGGCGTAGCGTCATAGCCTGAAACCCCTGTGTATTGGCCAGTCGAAAAGTAGCTTTAAAAATCAGGGCCAGTTTTTCGACGGCAATACGCTGGTTTTTTACCGAGAACTCATCTACAAATTGTAAATATAGTGAACGGTACAGGGCATTTTTTGAAACCTGTATTTCCTTGAGAAAAGCATCATAACTCAGAGTTTCAGGCCAGTTGTCAGTCATGGATGTAGTCATTAAAAATCATGCCTCTGCATGTAACTCAGGTATTTGCTTTATGATAAAGAAGATCTCTGTCATCCCGACCTTGTGGAGGGATCTTAAAGCTTCAAGATCCCTCCACAAGGTCGGGATGATAACTTAAACGTTAGAAAATGAATTTATATTTCAACAAATTTAATATTTTTCCATCAGTTAATAACACGACTGAGTTAAATGCCGAGGCATGTAAAAGATTAAACAGTCTGTTTTAAAATTTTTCTTGCTACACTGAGCCGATGTACTTCATCAGGACCATCATAAATTCTTGCAGCACGTTCTTCACGGTAAAAATGTGCCAGAATAGTATCGTCGGTCATGCCGAGAGCACCGTGAGATTGTAATGCTCTGTCGACCACACGCTGCAAAATATTTGCTGTGTAGAATTTTATCAGTGAAATATTTTCTCTGGCGGCTTTAAAGCCCAGGTTTTCAACCGTCCAGGCGGTTTCTAATACCAGTGCTCGGGCTGCGGCTATTTCTGCTGTAGAGTCAGCAATCATGGCCTGCATTAATTGTTGATCCGCCAGTGTCTGAGTGGAGCTGATTTTGCGTGATTTAACATAGCGGCACATTTCATTCAGTGAGCGTTTTCCAATTCCAAGCCAGCGCATACAATGCTGGATCCGTCCAGGGCCTAAACGCTCCTGTGCCAGTGCAAACCCCTGTCCTCGTTTACCCAGCAGGTTGGAGGCGGGAACACGGCAGTCAGTAAACTCGACTTCACCATGACTAAAATAACCATAACCTTTATGACCCATAACCGGAATGTTTCTAATAAGACGGTAACCAGGATTATCTAAAGGTACCAGAATCATACTGGCTCGGGAATGTTTTTCGGCATCCGGGTCGGTGACCACCATAGCTACAGTGAAGCTGGCGCCTTCTGCTGAAGTAGTGAACCATTTTCGACCATTAATCACCCACTCATCTCCATCGAGTACTGCGGTTGCATCGAGTAAAGTCGGATTAGAACCTGCGGTATGCGGTTCTGTCATTGCAAAGCAACTACGGATTTTGCCAGCAGCCAGAGGTTTCAGCCAATGTTCAATCTGTTCTTCAGTTCCGTGCAGGTGTAACAATTCTGCATTACCGGCATCGGGTGCCTGACAACCAAAAACATAATGCCCCAGTGGCGACTGTCCCAGTACTTCGGCGATTAAAGCCAGATCAACCAGGGTGGTATAACTGCCTCCGACGTCTTTGGGTAAGTTTGCTGCCCATAATCCCATTTCCTGAACCTTTTTACGCAGGCCATTGAGGTTTTCCATTAATGTTGGCCATTGCCCGGTTAATAGAAGTGGTTCAAGAGGAATAATATGGGTTTTAAGAAAATCGTCTATACGTTGCAGTTTTTGTTGCATTTGTTCTGAAATTTGATAATCCATAAGTTTCACCAGTAGTTGGTTTTAATCACTTCATCATAGTGAAGCAGTTAAAGAATGTCAATATCGAACGAACGCTCGATTTATTTATAAATTTAGGGTAGAATGCTTCAGGTTAATAAGAATGATACTTATTAAGAATAAAAGTGAGACACAAAGTGAGGGTCATAATATGAAAACAGCAGTAATTACCGGTGCGGCAAGTGGCCTTGGTAAAGCCATTGCTATGAAGTATGCTCGTGAAAACTGGCAAATCATTGTGGCAGATATACAGGATGAGGCCGGAAAAGCTGTTGTTGATGAAATTAATCAGTTGGGTGCTAAAGCCTATTATTATCATTGTGATATAAGCCGGGTAGCCGATTTTGAAGCCCTGGCTGATTTTACCGAAACCACAACAGGCGCTTGTCATTTCCTGGCAAATAATGCGGGTATTGCCAGTACTGGCAGCTTGATGGAAACCGATGAGGCTGAGTGGGAGCGTATGATCTCTCTGGATCTGATGAGTTGTATCCGCGGGAGTAAAGCGTTTATTCCTCTGTTAA
This sequence comes from Aeromonadales bacterium, assembly GCA_011322365.1. Lineage (GTDB taxonomy): Bacteria > Pseudomonadota > Gammaproteobacteria > Enterobacterales > DRNA01. The sequence goes on from DRNA01000300.1 coordinate 8,687, forward strand.
TGAAATCGGCAACGGCACAGGAACCGACCGCCATTGTCAACACAGCATCCTTTGCCGGGATAGCCCTGATGCCGGGAATGATGAGTTATAATGTCACCAAAGCCGGTGTGATTGCCTTTAGTGAAACCTTACGCGCAGAATTATTTCAGCATAATATTCATGTGGGTGTTGCCTGCCCTTCGTTTTTTAAAACGAATCTTACCGATAGCATGACATCTGCTGACGATGCCACCATAGCACGGGTAACCCGTTGGATGGAAAATTCAGGGGTGACGGCAGATACGGTTGCAGAAGATATCTTTAATGCGGTTAGAGATGGGGAGTTTCTAATCCTCACCCATAAAGAGACTAAAAAGTTTTATAAAATGAGCCGATGGTTTCCAAAATTTATGCAGAAAAAGAAAAACACCATAAAATCGATCGGAACCACTAAAAATTAAAGAGAAAAAATAAAGGAGATTGTTATATGAATACTAACAGTTGGATGATATATGGCGCTAATGGTTATACCGGAGAACTAATAGCAAGAGAAGCTGTAAGTCGAGGTTTAACGCCTGTTTTAGCCGGTCGCTCAGAAGATAAGATAAAACCACTGGCAGAAGAACTTTCATTAAGCTATAAAATATTTTCACTGACAAATACTGTAGAAACTGAAGCTGCCCTGGGAGATGAGTATCTGGTTTTACACTGTGCAGGACCCTTTTCCGCAACTGCGGAGCCGATGATGCGAGCGTGCATTCACAGTAGTACACATTATCTGGATATTACCGGTGAAATATCCGTTTATGAAATGGCAAAAACGTTAGATGACGCCGCTAAAAATGCCGGAATTACCTTATGCCCTGGTGTGGGTTTTGATGTGATCCCCACCGATTGTGTGGCGGCAAAATTAAAACAGTTAATGCCCGATGCCGATCATCTGGCGCTGGGTTTTGATTCCAGTTCGGTATTGAGTCCTGGCACAGCCAAAACTTCAATAGAGGGCTTGTCACAGGGTGGAAAAGTGCGACGGGACGGTAACATTATTAAAGTGCCTCTGGCTTTTGAAACACGAAAAATAGATTTTGGTGATGGTGAAAAACTGGCTATGACCATTCCCTGGGGCGATGTTTCCACGGCCTATTTCACTACACATATTCCAAATATTGAAGTGTTTATATCCGCACCACCCAAAATGATTAAAAAATTAAAAGGATTAAATAAATTCCGGTTTTTACTGGGTCTGAAATTTGTGCAAAATTATCTGAAGAAACAGGTTGATAAGAAAGTCAAAGGGCCTGATGAAAGCAAAAGAAACAGTCTCAAAACCTATGTATGGGGAGAAGCCAGAAATAAAAATGGCGAGATCAAAACCGTAAAAATAAAAACGGCCAATGGTTATGCGTTAACTATCACTGGTTCGTTAGCAGTGGTGGATTATCTGATTAATCATCCAGAGAGTAAAGGCTATA